>CALMPX010000166.1 GCA_937871355.1 uncultured Bdellovibrio sp. | reverse complement strand
TGCCACGTGAATAACCTAATAAAACTAAATTTTGATCGTGAGTCAGATCAACATATTTTTGTAAACGACGTGCGAATACAGAAGCTTTGTCGTGAACATTGCCCAAAGTTTCTAACGAGCCAAATGGTGTTCTCAGTTCGACGAGTTTAATTAGGGGCTGGCCGTCAGAGTCATCAATACTTGCCACTTGAATGACATTTGAAAGCGGAGTTTTCTCAATCGCTAAATTTTCTAAGTTATAAACGGAGTCTGTTGTTTTTGTTTTTCGAATAAGATCCGTCCATTGTCTTTTGGAGGAAGAATCACGTTTAAAAAGATCATCAAATGAACCGAGAGTTACAAATTCAGTCAGAAGGCCAGGAACGATGACGATCGTCATGACTTTCTTTTGAATGAGTTTTTTAATAACTGAAGTTTCTATAAATTGAGGAAGATTCTTTTGAAGACTGATCATTCGCGCGTAATTTTGTTTTTTGCCAATCGCAGAAAGATCTTGGATCGTTTTGGCGCTGTAAAACAAATTCAGATCAGGAACTTCGGTCACAACATTTCTGTTGTCTTGAGTTAAGCTTTTTAATAAATCGGTGTATTTATAATGAACTTGAGCTTGAGCTTTGAAACAGAAAATGATCGCTACAAGTAGATTGAAAAAGATTTTATTCATGATTTCCCTCGACCCCAGACTAAAGCCAGGATAGTGCAATAACACTAGTCAATAGACACACTTGAATCATCAATTTTTTTAATAAATTCAGCTTATTTACTAGTTTTCCCTAATTGTTGTGCAATTTCTTGATTTTTTACGGGGTTCAAGAGATTTTTAACTATGATTATTCGAAAAAACACCCAGTATAAATCCCGACTCAAACTTTCATCTTGGCGTAAAATAGCTTTTGGGACCTGGAATACCGTAGGGGATCCTAGTGCTTATGCACTAGTTGATGTTGAGGTTGAAAAGGCTTTGGACTTTATGAAGCATCAAAGTCATCTATCCGGTCAGAAAATAACGATGTCTCATTTTTTTGGTGCAGCGATCGGCCGCGTCTTTGAAAAGCATCCGCAAGTGAATGTTGTGATTCGTTTAGGTGGGATCTATCAACGAGAAAGTGTGGATATATTTTTTCAAGCGGCGACCGACATGAGCGGTGAAGATCTTTCCGGGTTGACGATTAGAAATATAAATAAAAAAAGTATCGTAGAAATCGCCAAAGAAATGAATGAGCGGTTCTCTCGGATTAAAAATAAAACCGACAGATCTTTTACTCAAATGAAGGGGACAATCGCGTTGTTTCCCACTTTTATGGTTAAGTGGGTTTTAAATGCAGTTAGTTTTTTAAGCTATACTTTGAATTTATGGTCCCCACTACTTGGAGCTCCTCGAGATACCTTTGGCAGCTGTATGGTTACGAATATCGGAGCCTTAGGCTTAGAGACCGCCTTTGCCCCATTGGTACCGTACTCGCGCTGTCCGATTCTTTTTGCGCTGGGAAATGTTTCTGAAAAGCCCGTGGTTAAAAATGGACAAATTGTGATTGCTAAAATGTGTCGATTGACCGTGACCTTTGATCATCGAATTATTGATGGTGTTCATGGCGCCAATATGCTTAAAAGTTTACAAGAGATTCTTCATCACCCGGAAAAACACTTAACTTAGTTTACTTTGTTAAAAGTTCTTGATTGTCAAAAGTTTAGACGGTTTTTTCGTACACTTTTTTTACATTATCTTTGTTTATGAATTAAACCAGCAAATAGATTATTTATTTGGTATACAGTGTTTAATGAAAATCAGTCTTTTTCTATTTAATTTATTATTTATCAATCTAGTCGCTTCGGCGAATTGCAATGAGGTTCAAGCCGAGCTTAATTGTGATTTCTACCGACAGTGTTTAGAACACAAAACGCAGTGCGGTGATGCGGGATACGCCATCAGTTACGGGGAAAAATACTGTCAAAAGTTTCTTAAGCTGAATACAAATTCTGAGATAGAAAATTTGAGTTTATCGGAAAAGGGTGTCCAATGGAGAGATGCAACTTTGTTGTGTCTACAAAATCGAATGACGCCATTGTTTCAGAGTGCATCGGACTACTCGTGCTCTTCCATCCAAAAGATGGCCTTTAAGACTCATCCAGACTGCTACACTCAGAAGAATCGTTCGATTTGTGATTTAAACATATCAGATTGGGAAGTCATTTTAAGTACGCTTAATCCTAAAGATCTTTCATCTCAAGATGGCTTACGTCAAATGACAAAAGTCATGTATACTTGTACCAAGTCAATTTTTTCTCAAAAAAATAAATTCTGGTCACTTAAAAATGAATGGGTTCAAAAGATCAATTTATTAAAGAATGCCGATCTGACAGATCAGTCGCATTAAGATATAAATCAACCGCAGTCACCTCCTATAAGCTCACTATTTTTTGCTGAGCCGCGAAACATCCTCGTCAATCAAGAAAAATCTATCTTGTGAATCAAACTTTAAGTACATTTTAGAATGTAATTCGTTGTTAGGGGGGGCTTATGATTAATTACGTTTCTAACTTTTTATTAATTCTTTTTGTTTTATTTTTTCAAAATTTTTCCTATGCCGATGCGGATCAAAATTCTGATGTTCCGTCGTACTCTGAGATTGGAAATTTAACGGATGAATTTGGTTTTAACATAAGACCGGCTCTTTCAAGTCCAGATTGGGAGCCTTCTGATGAAGAAACTGCGGTTGAATTGCAAGAAAAAAATCCCAAAATATTAATTGCAGGGGATAGCTGGGCGACTTTTGCTTGTATGTATAAAGCCTTAGACAGAGTTTTAAATGAAAATCCCGCACAGCTCGTGAATGATCGCCGCTGTTTACGTACATCGACTCCGGGGATAACGGCTCGTGAATGGCCAGGCTCTGGGGCCGATAAAAGAACGCGAAAATTTTTAAGAAAAAATTTAAACATTAAGTATTTGTATCTGTCTTTAGGCGGAAATGATCTCATGCTGAATTGGAAAAAATCATTTACTCAAAAGCAAACATTAGAGCTCTACAATAAAAACATGTCTTCTTTAAAAAAGATTATTAAGGTTTATACAACTATAAACCCAAGTCTAAAGGTTGTTTTATCTGGTTATGATTTTCCTCATTTTAAAGCTCATCATAATATTATAATTTATCGATATCTTTATAATAGAATGGAAAAGCCAAGTGATCTCGAAATCAATAGTGCTCTGGTCAAATATTCACAGTGGATGGTTTCGATTGCAGATTATAAAAATATTTTTTATATTCAGCATTTAGGACTTTCTCAGTATTATGACGGTGTTCCTGAATTTAATTTCCCACTTAAAATGGCCACTCATCCCGATCAAATATCAACTTTTTTAAATCCAGGCTTGGTCGGTGGAGTTGTCAACCTACCGAGCAGTGAGAAAAGCATGGTTAATTGGGGAATAGCCTACGACGCCTTTCACTTGAACTCAGAAAATTATTATCATCTTATGATGCATACCTATAAAAATGTTTTGGTGAATATACTGTAAACGTATCAAACTGGTACGTTTAGTGATGAGGAATTCTGTTTATTTAGGACTTTAGTCAAAATATTGTTCAAATTTTTTAAATATCAGCCGATAAGCTGAGAGTATGAAACTCACCTTACACGCCATCTCTTTTGTATTTATTTTGAGCTTTGCTGGATGTAATCCTTTTAAAGATTATTCTATCGTTAATCTCATGCAAGAGGGTTTGATTTGGGAGAATGGGACCACGGCCTACAATCTCGGTGATGTGGGAATTGGATCGATAAAATCAAAGACATTTATCTTAACGAATAAATCAAATTTAAAAGCGATTAATTGTGAAACTCCCTATTTAACGAACAGTACGGATTTTATAATCGACTCGACGACGTGTGCCGCTGAAATGGAGCCTTACGCCAGTTGCCAAGTGGTGATATTGGCGAGTCCTCAATCGCAGGGGCTTAAAGATGTGAACATCGTGAGATCTTGTGATCTCGATTCCAACCGCATGAATCCTGTGACCGCAGCAACAGTCAATGCGATTCTGACCGATTTAGTATGGGCCCCGCTGACCAATGATTTTGGATCGGCGGCAGTATCTGCGAATACCAGCGAAGTTACATTTACTTTGACGAACAATGGATCAACCACACCAAGTTCTTGTAGTGCAGCTAGTTTATCGAACACTACGGATTTTGAAATCACAGAAGATAATTGTGGAACAAATGATTTAGCTCCAGCAGCAACATGTACGGTCAAAGTCAAAGGTCATCCTCAATCGACAGGTTTAAAAACAGCGACTCTCAGTCGATCGTGCGGAGTAGGTGGAACTGTTTCAACAACCAGTAACATGATTAAAGTAACCGGAGCGATTTCTAACTTAGCGTGGTCTCCGTTAACGCGTAATTTTGGAAATGTCGGTGTTAATCGGTTATCGACGACAAGAACATTTACTTTGACCAATGCCACAACGAGCCCTGTCACAGGTTGTAGTGCTCCAACATTAACGAACTTGACTGATTTTATGATCGATACCGATAACTGTGGAACGAATAATTTAGCTGTCAGTTCAAGTTGTACCGTAAGGGTACGTGCTAACGCGCAAAGTGTGGGCTTGAAAACCACGACATTAAGTCGAACGTGTTCCTCTGGTGGAACGGTGACGACGACATTAGATGCGATTACCGCGACAGCTGTCCCTCCGATTTTAGCCTGGGATGTGCAGGCCAAAGATTTTGGTGACGTGGGTACGAGCACAGATTCTTCCGGGCAAAATTTTACTTTAACAAATAGCAGTACATTGACTCATGCGACGGGGTGTAGTGCTCCGGTGTTATCAAATACGACAGATTTCAGAATTGATAATGATACATGTTCTAACAACAATGTGAATAGTAGTAATGGCACTTGTAATCTGACTGTGGTGGCTCAACCTCAATCCTTGGGAGTAAAAACCGCGACTTTATCACGAACGTGTTCTGTTGGCGGTACGGTTTCGACCACGACAAATGCCATCACAGTGAATGGTATTGTTGTTATCCCTCCATCCTTGGCATGGTCTGATCAAAGTCATCATTTTGGAAGCGTACAAGTCGGAGTAGGCTCTAATTTATTTTCAACAACTTTGAATAACTCGGGGTTTGGATCAGCCACAGGTTGTTCAGCACCAACACTTTCTGACAATGTGAATTTCAAAATTGTCTCTGACGGATGTGGAACAAGCGATTTGGCATCGCTCTTATC
>CALMPX010000165.1 GCA_937871355.1 uncultured Bdellovibrio sp. | reverse complement strand
AAACGTTAAATTCCACAAGTCTCGATTTGCAACTTGGAAAACTCGCCATAAAAAGTGTCGAATTGATATCAAAAGACAGTTCTCGATTTTTTCGAGGAGCGGGCTTTGCTCCGGTCATTTATATTCCGCAGAAGCTTTTGCCATTAACAGAATTAGTTGAACAGGGAAGCACTTCAAAAACTTTTCTTTTATATAAGCTAAATGATTTAAATTTACTTAAGACGATTCAAGCTGATTTCTTTAAAAACGTAAAAGACACTACAATTAAGTTTGAAACAGCACAAGAGCGTTCAGAAAGTGGTAATGTCGCTTTTAAATATTTTACAGATTATCTGGGGCTGGTCGCTATCGTATCGATCAGTCTTTGTTTCCTCTCTGGAGGGTATTTGATGCGTTGGGCTTTTCAGCAGCAACGGAAAAATATTGGAATCTACAAAGCCCTAGGTATGTCAGATGTTAAAATTCAATGGATCTATATTTTGCAGGTCTTGTTCACGTCACTTTTTGCTTTTATGCTTTCATTAGTACTTTTTTTAGTACTGAAACCCCTTTTAAATTATTATTTTTCTCATAACTCACTGCCTTTTCAATTAAACTTAACTGTAACGAGCGTTCTCATTTGCTTAGGTATTTCAGTCGTTGCGCCTTTGTTTATGTTTATGCCGATCAACAGTTCGATTGCAAAGCTGAATCCAAAAGATTTGTTTTTAGGGCAAACAGCTTCAACTAAAAATTCAACTAGCTTATATGTCTGGTACGTCGTTTGTGTTATATGTTTTTGGGCATTGGCCTTTTATCAGTCGCATTCTTATAAAGTAGCCGCACTTTTTACGGGTTCAATTATATTTATTATTCTTTTATTGAAATATTTTTTGCATTCTTTGTTTTATTTTATGCGCGCAAATATCAATCGCATAAAGCTGAAATGGACTACGGCCTACGCGATTAAATCTGTGATTAATAAGAAGTCTACGGTGGATACAGTTTTTATTACATTCACCGTTTCTATTCTTATTTTGACTTTGCTTCCGCACATTAAGCAGTCGATCATCAATGAAATTAGACCGGAGCAGTCATCTTCGCTTCCCCGCTTGTTCTTGTTCGATGTTCAAAGTGGACAGAAGGACGAACTTCAAGAAATAACGCAAACCTTGCTCGGCACAAAACTGGTATTTAATCCCTTAGTTCGATCTCGAATTTTAAAAGTAAATGATAGGGATTATGATCGTCTTCAAAATAGTGAAGGCTTGTCTACTCGCGAACAGGAAGAAGAAGTTCGCTTCCGTAATCGTGGCGTTAACTTAACTTATGAATCTGGGTTAAAATCATCTGAGACAATTGTCGAAGGTCATTGGAATAATTCCAAGTTTAGCGGTGAAGGTCTTCCTGAAATTTCACTTGAACAGAAGTACGCTGAAAGAATCAATGCTAAAATTGGTGACGTCATGTTATTTGATGTTCAAGGTCTTGAGCTTCAAGGCAAAGTCACTTCGATTCGAACAGTTAAGTGGACGAGCTTTAATCCAAATTTCTTTATTCTTTTTCAAGATGGAGTATTAAATGAAGCTCCGCAAAATTTCTTAACCGCCATTTCTACATCTAAAGATTACGAAAAATTCCAAAATGCAGTGATTGAAAAATTTCCAAATATATCGATCATCGATGTTCGTCAAACAGTGCAGGATATTTTGGTTTTTGTAGACCAAATGGCGATGGCGCTGCAGATGATGGCGATTGTTTCAATTATCTTAGGCTTTTTTATCTTTATTGTTTTGGTCAATACACAAATTCAAGAACGTCTCAGCGAGTTTAACTTATTGAAAGTATTGGGATCCGAAAGTACCACCATTCGTGAGATCATCTTTATTCAGTTTCTATTTATCGTCAGTATTAGTCTGGTGGTCGGACTAGGACTAGGACTTGTCATAACTCAAATATTAGTCAAATCCGTCTTCTCAATTGAAACCAGTTTTGATTTTAAAGCCATGTCAATTATCGCGGTTATGTTAATCCCAGTTGTTTATTTGATTGTAGCCAAAGCCACGCGCTTTCTGGATCGTCTTTCGCCAATTGATTTAATTCGTTCCTAATGGTACAAAAATCTATGTCTATGAATAAAGCTTTGGATATTTTAAACCTAAATGGAGTCGTCGCGTTTCCAACTGAAACGGTGTTTGGTTTAGGTGCTAAAATTGACTCAGACGAAGCTTTGAAAAAAATTTTTAGCGTCAAAGAACGTCCTTTTTTTGATCCTTTGATCGTGCATGTAGATACAGTTGAAAAGGCTAAAGAGTGTTTTAGTCAATGGAATCCAGTAGCCGAATGTTTAGCTCAAAATTTTTGGCCAGGTCCCATAACGCTGGTGATGGAAAAATCTAAAATGATTTCCGATGTCATCACTTCAGGTTTACCCAGCGTCGGAGTCCGAATTCCCAATCATCCAGTCGCTTTAGAATTGCTTCAAAAAATTATAATTCCTTTAGCTGCTCCCAGCGCGAACAAATTTGGTAAGACCAGTCCAACTACGGCCGCGCATGTGAAAAAAGAATTTGGCGATGCTGTGTATGTTTTAGAATCGGAAGTTTCGTGTCAAATAGGAATTGAATCGACAGTACTATTAGTTAGAAAAAATTTAGAAATTTCTATTCTGCGACGTGGCCTTATTGTTAAAAGTGAAATAGAAAAAGTTTTAGAACTAAATAAAGTTTCTTATAAATGGATTGAAGTCATTGATAAAAAAGAATCTCCGGGTCATATGAAACATCATTACATGCCTGAAATTCCTTTTGTGATTTGCCGCAATCCCAATATGAAAGTGAAAGAAGTTGCTCAGATTGTTAACCAAAAACTTTCTTTGCTTCCAGATATAGTCGAAGGCGTTAAAATTTTAAAGCCTAAAAATACCATAGCAAAAATTGAATTTTTAAAATTAGCGGCTACTCCCGAACAAGCCGCCCGTGAAATCTACTCTCAGTTAAGAACAGCCAGCGAAAGAAAACCTGATTTGCTTTGCTTGGCATTAATTAAAGATTACGCTCAGGAACCGCAGGCAGAAATGTGGGAAAGCGTACTCGATCGGCTGTATAAAGCAGCCAGTTTGGTTATAGATTAATATGAATACAATTAAAGCCCTGATTAAACTTTGTTTATTTATTGCGATTTTATTAACGTATTTTGTCGTCGCGACAATACTTTATTTTTCAACATTAAGTTTAAAAACAAGACGAAGTCGTTTAATTAACAATACGCAAAGATACACACGTCTTCTTGCGTTTATATTTCGAGTTAAAGTGATTTGTAAAAATCCGATTTCACCTGATGAAACGAGCTTAGTGATCGGAAATCATGTTGGATTCATTGATGTGATTGCTATGCAAACCATTCAGCCCTGCGTATTTATTACTTCACTTGAGATGAAGCATACACCGGTTCTGGGTCAAATTAGTCAATTAGCGGGTTGTGCCTATGTGAATCGTTTAAATCGATCAAACATTGAAGATGAACTTCAAGATATCGTTAAAGCTTTGAAAGAAGGATTTCGTGTTGGTTTATACCCTGAAGCTCAAGCCTCAAACGGTGAACAAGTTCTTCCCTTTAAAAAAACTCTGTTGATGGCCGCGGGCTATGCCAATTGTCCGATTCGACCTTATGTTTTTAACTATTTAAAAGTCAACGGGCGCCCCGTTGAATATAAAGATCGTGACTATGTTTGCTGGTACGGAGATCAAAGTTTTTTTCCATCTATGTGGAAGACATTTCATCTGGACAGTGTCGAATGT
>CALMPX010000164.1 GCA_937871355.1 uncultured Bdellovibrio sp. | reverse complement strand
CCTTTAAAGTCGATACCGTAACTAATCCCGTGGATCGCTAAATAAATTAAAGCGACGACGGTCAATAAAACTGAAATACCACCGAAAAAGCCAACTTTTCCGATGAAATCAATTTTGCCGTAGCCTTCATGTTTTTTAAAATTATCTGTCATACTATTATTTACTTTATTCATATCTATTCCTTAATTCTCAAAGTTTTATACTAAACTGAAATTTTCTTGATACCGAATCTATAAACCAAATTATCGACGATAACTTTAGAAATAAAGACGTTAGCAAATAATGTTGTCGCTAAACCGGCCAGTAACGTTACCGCAAATCCTCTAACCGGACCTGTTCCGAAATAAAGTAATACACAAGCGGTCGCAGCCGTTGTGATATTTGAATCCATAATGGCCGACATCGCCCGTGAGTAACCTTCTTGAAGAGCGTGCTGGATCGAAGCACCAAGACGCAATTCCTCTTTAATACGTTCATTAATAAGAACGTTGGCATCCACCGCAAATCCGACAGTGAGCGCCATACCTGCAATACCTGGCAATGTAAGTGTTGCGCCTAAAGATCCAAGGATGGCAAAAACGCATACGATATTGATTAATAAAGATATGTCAGTGATAACTCCCATTCCTTTGTAATAAACCAACATGAAAATCATAATCAGAATAGCACCTAAAATAGCCGCAAATTGAGCTTTTGCTAAAGCATCGAGTCCTAAAGAAGGTCCCACTCGACGCTCTTCTAATTGCTCAAGTGTTACCGGCAAAGCCCCTGCTCGTAATGAAGTGGCAATCAGCTTGGCTTCATCCATAATGTTTTCGCGATTCCCGCCACGGCCTAATGTGATGACGGCTGAACCGTTAGGAATTTTACCGTTAATTGTTGGCGCTGTTTTCACAACTTTATCCAAGACAACAGCCATTTGTTTTTTAATATTTTTTTCTGTTAAATCACCAAATTTAATTGATCCTGCTGGATTGAAACGTAAAGCCACTTCAGGAGATCCATACTGATCGAAACTTACGGCCGCATTATCTAAAGAATCACCGGTCAAATTAGTATCTGTTTCTAATA
>CALMPX010000163.1 GCA_937871355.1 uncultured Bdellovibrio sp. | reverse complement strand
CAAATGATCCGCAAACGAATCTTGATATTAATAAAAAAATTGCTGAAATTTATCATGAACTTTTAGCTAAGAACTTATTTGTTGCCATAGATCGCTTAAAAAAAATTAATGAGTATGGTTCTCAGACACCTAAAATTAAACTTTACATGGTTTGGGCCAAAGCGCTCATGATCCACCAAAATAATATCCGTATTAATATGGCCGAATTGGATCGCGAATTCTTGCAAATCTTACCCGAAGATAAAGATACTGCTGAATATTTCTATGTCAAAGCGCTTTTAGCCTCTTTGAAGAAAGACAATGTCGCAGCCAATACACACTACCAACAATCTATTAAACTAAATCCAGAACTAAAAAAATATCCTCCAATCAAACAAACGGGGTCATTTATTAAAAAGCTATTCAAACTCTCGATCATGTTCATCATCGTAGGCGCATCCACACTGGTTCACGCCCAAACACAAACTGTTCCCAATGAAACATCCGCCTCGGCTGTGGATGTTTCAGCGCCGACGAGTCAGGCTCCGTCAGCTGCAACAACACAAGACGAAGCAGCTCCCGCCGGAACAATTCCTAAAAGTAAATTGCCCTTCGTTTACTTAAATCAATACCTCAATTATAAATTAATAAATCCGCAAACAGTTCAAGTTAATGACGTATTATATAATTTAAATGACATGATCGTGTCTTCAGTCGGAGATAGTTTCGAAGTTGAACTTAAAGGTTCTTTAGATACATTTAATAAAGAACCTAGCTTTATGCAACGTTTGGCTTTAGATAAAGATAATATACCTGTTAAGCATAACGCGGCCAACGGAAAGTTCAAATTAGATGTACCAAGTAAAGAAAATTTAAATTCTGATTATGTTTGTTTATACAAAAAAAACAAGTTTACGACGATTCAGATTTGTAAATCGACTCATCCCATTGAACCCCTTCGTAACCAGTCACTGACTGTTAATGGTCAAGCGGTTGATCAGGAAGGTACTGTTATCTTAAATGATACAAACAACAATAAAATTATTCTTAACTTTATTGATAAAAACAACAATTTCGTCACGATTGAAACTATTAAACGAAACGTACTACCGTTGAAACTTGAAAAAATGGCCAATTCGGATAGCTTA
>CALMPX010000162.1 GCA_937871355.1 uncultured Bdellovibrio sp. | reverse complement strand
GCTGATCCTCGGAACTTTACTTTCGTTGCGGGGGGAAAATACACGACCTATCGATTGATGTCAGAAGATATCGTTGATCAAGTGTTGAAATTTTTCTCTTATGAAAAACGCGTTTCATTGAAGCGTTGTGAAACAACAAACGCTTTAAACGAATACACCACCGAAGAAAAATACGCCGAAGCTTTGTCAGAAACAAAAAACTTAGAAGACAGCCTTCAGCAAAAATTAGCCATCCGTCACGGCATGGAATACAAAAATATTTTAGCTTCTTACTATGGGAAATACACAACCTATTGGCAGTATGAAGCCGCTCATGCGATTTATTCAACCATGTGTTTAAGCATTCTTGATTTCTACTGTCGACGTGTCCCTTTATTTTTATCGCTTAAAGATCATGGAATTTCATTACTACCAGAAATCGCCGAGGTTTTCCAGCGCGAGTATGCTTTATCACCTCGCGAAGTTGAAAAACAGAAAACAGAATTACTTGATTACATCACAAAAGAATTATCTTGGATGAAAGCCTTTGGGCTTTAGGCTGCTAATGAATCGTATTTGACGGAGACATGTCCGCGAGCTCTTTCAATTTAGAATTTTTAAAATCTTGATTTGAGTTAAGCCAAGTTAAAATGCGACGAGGATTTTGAATAACGCCCATGGTATCAATGACATGAATAAGTAAATCATTTTGCCCTAAGATCCCGTTTAAGGTGCTGTAGACATAGCTTTCACACATCAAGCTTAATCCGGCCTCGACCGGATTTCGGTAAATGTATTTATAGGTATTGAGATACTGAGAATAGTTTTTGATGGGTTCAACTAATATTTCATTCGGACATTTTTGTCCTAGTAACTCCAAAAGGCGAGCGACGAAGAAATTTTCGTTTTGATCCGGCAATCGAAACAGCAAATGCACGTGCGTGTCCATCATGACCAACGCGTGAATTTCCAGTGTCTTCCATTCACGTAAACACTTATTTAAATTGTGACAAAGAAAAGCCCAATCTAAACTTTTAAAGTGCGGAAAAACATTGAGTTCAAAGTTAAGATGAAAATATTGGTGGGGAAATTTAAACTGTGAGTGCTTAATCATGACGGTCCTTTCGGTTAAAGGACTTATGAAAAGCAAAGTAAAAGCCAAAAAAAAGCCTCGGTAAAAATACCGAGGCTTTTTTATTAGAATAAAATTGTGTACTAAAAAGGACCGGGCACCTTTTAAACCATCGATTTAGTTAAATCGCGAACTTTTTTAGAGGCGAAATTTTCTGACACAAATGTCCAGTTGATGTGATTCCAGAATGTTTCTAAGTATTTCAAACGTAAGTTGCGGTAATCAACGTAGTAAGCATGTTCCCAAACATCCGCCGTCATCAAAGGCGTCGGTCCGTTGTTGGTAAATGGAACAGCAGCGTTTGAAGTGGATACTAACGATAGTTTTCCCGTGCTGTCTGCACATAGCCAGATCCAGCCCGATCCGAATGTTTTGACTCCGCCATCGATAAACTTAGCTTTCAATTCATCCATTGATCCGAAATCTTTAGTGATGGCTGCAGCTAATTCAGCGGAAGGCTTTCCACCTAGATCTGCGGGCGCCATGTTGAACCAATAGAAGGTGTGATTCCAAATTTGAGCGGCATTATTAAAAATACCACCGGAAGATGAAAGCACGATTTCTTCTAAAGATTTTCCTTTTAGATTGGCATCTGTTTCGATGAATTTATTTAAATTATCGATGTAGGCTTTATGATGTTTATCGTAGTGAAAAGTCATTTGCTCTTCGTTTAAGAAGGGAGCTAAGCCCGTTTTTGGGTAGGGTAAAGTAGGTAGTTTAAACATGAGAGACTCCTTGGTAAATTAAATAAGAAAGGTCTGTTTAAAGACCTTTCTTATTTAGTGTTTACTAGGAGTTTAACATCTGTTTCACGAACGTAGGTAGGCTAAACGCAGCGCTATGTAGATCTTCGTTGTAATATTTCAACGCATTGATGCCAGTGAGGTTTGACACGAACTTTTGAACTTGATCCTTCTTGATATCCTGAACCGGGTTATATTGCCCCTTGACCGCCATTTGAAGACTCCACATGCCTGATGGGTAAGTCGTCGCATGGAATAACATGGTATGAACGTTCGCTGGTCCAAAAACTGATTTTAAACAACCATTCAACTCAACGAAAGTCTTAGCATGGAACATCGGAGATTCACCTTGAGTGATCAAGATCCCATTTGGTTTTAAAGCTTTCATGCAGTTCGCATAGAATTCTTTAGTGAATAAACCTTCGGCCGGTCCGGCAGGATCAGATCCGTCGACGATAATAAGATCGTAGGCTTCTTTTTGCGCTTCAGCGGCGAATTTGATACCGTCGCCGATGATCAGATCCAATTTGGGATTAGAAAATTCACGAGCAATTGTTGGTAAATGTAATTTACAAGCACGTACAACGGCTTCATCGATTTCAACCATCGTCACTTTTTCTAAAGTGTTATATTTAAATAATTCACGGATGGTTCCGCCGTCTCCGCCACCAATAACTAAAGCATTTTTAATCGGACCTTGAATAGATTGGAAAGATTGAACGGCTGGATGAGTGATCATTTCATGATAATGTGATTCATCTTTTTCCGTACACATCACCATATCATCAATCGTTAACATTTTTCCGTAGGAATAAGATTCTAAAATGCGTACGCGTTGGAATTCAGATCGTTCATCAAATAAAACATCACCGGTGTAACGAAGTGAAAGCGCTTGGTTTTCATCTTTGTCTGTGAACCAAACGTTACGATTAATTTTATAACCTTTAGCTGGATCATAGTTTTCAGCATCATTGGGTTTAACTTGTAAGGTTGAACCTTTTTTCATAACGTGAGTTGATCCGCGGTTCATTTCTAAAGCGGAGTAAGACGCATCAAAAGCTTTTTTAAGGAATTCAAAAGAAACCCAAGGGTCAACGGAATCACCACAGGTAAATAAATCGACGGCGGCGTAACGATATTCAGGCCAAGTGTGAATCGCTAAATGGCTTTCTTGAATAACTACGACTCCAGAAACGCCATAAGGAGAAAAGTGATGGAAAGTCGAATTAATAACAGTGGCACCGGCGATTTGAGCGGCCTCAACCATGGCTTTCTCAATTTGAACAACGTCATTTAAAACGTCAGCTTTGCAGTTCAAAAATTCAACTAAGATATGGCGACCTAATGCTTTCATAATGCTCTATTTCCTTCTCTAAATAATTCAGAGTGGAAAATAGGACCTCTAGGGGGTGCGCGCAAGTGTTTTTTTGGAAATAGAAAAGAATTTACGTCGTTGTTTTTTTAAAACGAATCTCGAATGAATGATGAATTTTTTGATCATGACAATCGATAGGAATCGTCTTTTCAGAGGTGTTTTTGACAAAAAAATCGGATTCTATCGTCGCATCTAATTTGAATTTTCTTTTGTTAGTTGAAAAATAGAGCGTTCCATTTGGTTTTAAAAACTTTACGGTATCTAGGATGATTTTTTGATGATCGCGCTCGACTTCAAAATCGCTGAACATTTCTTTGGAATTCGAAAAAGTCGGAGGATCCAGGAAGATTATATCGAATGATTGCTTATAATCTGGCCATTCGCAGGCTTGTTCTAAGAATTTAAGCGCGTCTTGTTCGATAAACCGGTGAGAATCCATATCTAGGTTATTCAGTCTAAAGTTGTCTTGAGCCCAAGTGAGGTATTTCCCTGACATATCCACGCTGACGGTCCGTGCTCCACCTAAGGCCGCCATCAGGGAAACCACGCCGGTATAACAGAACAAATTCAATAATCTTTTTTGTTTGGCATTTTTGAGGAAGAAATAGCGCATCGGACGGTGATCCAGAAATAAACCGGTATCGAGATAATCCCATAGATTAACCAGAACAGGAAAGCCATTTTCTAAAACGGTGATATGTTCATTTTTCGTATCTATTTTCTGATACTGATTGAGTCCACTTTGTCGTTGGCGTTTTTTAAGAATAATTTTTTGAGTCGCAGCTTCGTCAGAGAGTTGAAGAAGTTTTTTGACCGCGTCCAAAACAACTAGGTCTTTATTTTTTCCATCGTCGATGAATTCCGTTTTGTCGTAAACGACGACAAAGTCTTTGTAGACATCGATCAGAAAAGGAAATTCCGGAATATCCTTGTCGTATAAACGGAAAGCTTCGGTCTTTGATTTATCGAACCACGGTTTTAATTTCTTATAGTTTTTTTCTAATCGCGCTAAAAGCATGGGGGTAAACTAATCGACTTCTAAATTAAAAGATAGATATTTTAAACCTTGAGCACAATGAAGATAAGAATTATCGAGTTCATATGTGATTTCATCACAGTGGAGTTCTTTTTGAATTTCATTATTATTACGACTTGAAATAACAATCGTGGCATTTTCAGCAGAGAAAATATGATTTAACTGAGAAACGAATCCCACGGATCCTAAAATCTTATAATTATGTAAAGCTGATTGTTCTTTAAAACTATAATTTTCGAGCTTTCCTCCTGGAAGAAAAGCGAGTGTTTTCATGGAGAAAAAAAATAAAAGTAGACCAGCTTTCGCTGATCTACTTTTTAATAAAGAAAAAAGATTTACTGAGGGCATGAATTATTTAGTGCAGTTCGATTGTTGTGTTAAAATTGTATTTGCATCACCGTTCACTAATAATCCTGACAAGGTCACATCTTGAATTGAAGTTACGTTACCACATTTGTCATAAGAAATTGGTGCTACTGTTCTTAAATCAGCAATTGGTGAGTCAAGTAGTGCCGAAGGTTTAACTGTCGTTTCGTAAGCAGATCCACCTCGAATCGAGATCGACGCCTGATAAGTTTTTCCCGACAAAACTTCTTCTGCTTGTGCTAAACTTTTTTGAGTCTCAGCTTTGTTCTCTGCACAAAGGCCTTCATTAAATAACATACCGATTCTATTTTTTGAGTTATTTTTACCTAATGCACACAGAGTACTTTGATTTTGAATCACCCAACGCATGCCAGAGATAGCATCATTTCCCATATTTTTTAGACGAGACATCCCGTTGCCGGCGCGAAGTGTAGCAAATTCTTTATTTTGTAACAATGACTCGATCACGGCTTTTGAATCAATAGTTTTTTGACCTTTAAGCGATAACGCCTTGTCGAGTGCTCCAGTTAAATTATATGAATTGTAGAGGGAAACTGCGATTTCATAACCACTCGCAGCCATTTGTAAGGCTTCAAAGTCAGCGCGGTTTAATTTGACCTCTAATGCTGTTACTGTGGGACAGTTCGCAGTGTATTTTCCTGGAGAAACAAGAGTGATATCACACGATTTTTCATAGCGAATTTGCATGGCTTGATACATAGAATCCGATGACATGACTGTTAACTCAGAATTTTTATTATTTTTAGCGAACTGTCTAATCGCTTTAAAACTATCGGCTAATGAATCTATATAGTTTTGTACATCTTTTTCATCGCGAATATCTTCGTCGCCATTTTTAAGAAAAGATTTATATGTCGAATTTGGAGTTTTGTTTTCTAAGTCAGCCATTGCTTTATTGTAATTAGCTAAAGCATCAACATCTTTTGAAGCCATTGGTTTCACGCGTTTTGCGATACCTTCATTAACCATGATAGGTCCTAAAATAGCTTTTACAAACTGAGCTCTCACATTAGCAGAGTCTTGTTGCAAAGCCATATCGGCGACGTCGTTGGCATAAGCAAAACCTTGATATGTCATTAATTGTTCAGCGGCTTTGGCTAATTGCTCGGCCTTTTGACTCGGTGAAAGATTTGAATTCGTTTTAATTTTCATCGCATCGATGTCTTTAGAGTCACTGTTGGATGAGCATGAAGCTAAGCTCATTAAAAGAGATGCGCAGATTGCAAGACCAGTTAAACGACTAAAATTCATAAAATCTCCTTAAAGCATTTAAATTAACATTTTTAATAAGTAGCTTGGTTTACATGCTGTTTATGCTCTTCGCGACTGTAAAGATTCAGACAGGAAGCTTCTACAGGGTTGTCCAAAGTGTGTACACTGTCTGCTGTATAGACTTTTGACAGTCAGGTAAGAGTTACCCGTCAGCAAAATAACATCTGTTAAAACGATAGATAGAGAGTAAAACCAATGAAATCAAATAAGGAATAATTATGAAATTATCAAAAGTTATACTGTGTACGGCCTTAATGACTTTGTTAGGCTCGTGCGGTCAAAATAGCTCTAAAACGGCGATTAATAATAATGGTGCAACAGAAGCAGGCGGAAATACTATCCAACCTGTACCTCATGATTTTAAAGAATTAAAGCTAGAAGAAATAAAACGTGAATGCTCAGCTGCTGAAGCGCAAGCGTTGAAGTCCTATGAACAATTGATACAGAATTCAAATTCATCGGTCGATGCGGTTAAAGGGAAAAAAGATCCTCAAGTTATCTCCGCAGGTATTTCGGCCATTCGCGCCTGTGATCAAGTGATTCAGCAAGTCGTTAGCGCCGGAGCTTGTCATGTTACGAAGAAAACGGTTGTCGATACAAAAATTTCTTACTACGACGGTTATCGTATTGATCAAAAATGTAAAAA
>CALMPX010000161.1 GCA_937871355.1 uncultured Bdellovibrio sp. | reverse complement strand
TGTTTATTTAATTTTTTATTGATTTTTAATTAATTCGATTAAGAAATCGGTGGACGTAATAAGATAGACGAATATGTGAAATAATACGACTTGGGGTCTTTTAACAAAAGAGTATGAACAGCTTCAATAAATTTAACGGAAATAAGTGGCGTTGCAATATAACCGCTGTGAAAAGAGTGGCAAACGTTACATTCCGTATCGTTCGAATCACAATTGTTACTATGACTTGAACAATGATTTTCGGCTGATGATTGATTTAATGCGATCTGAGATTTTGCTGAAGATGATAATACCGTAGCGTATGATGACTTTTCAAAAAAGTATCCAATAAGCATTGTAAAAATAAGTACTATCTTAATTAAGTTCAATTTCTTCCTAACTTCTATTTAAACATTTGAATGATGTAGTAGCAAAAGTCAATACTATTTGGCTTATCCCATTTAAATCAAGCATTATCGACCTTTAGCAACCGCAAGGAATTTAATATTACAAGTAACGTAGCTCCCGTATCGGCCATTACAGCGATCCATAAATTTGAATATCCTACAAACGTTAGAATTAAAAATATAAACTTAGTTAAAAGAGCAAATCCAATATTAAACTTTATGATACCTAAAGTTTTCTTTCCTGCTTTAATTGCAACTGCCACCTGATTTAAGTCATCTGTCATTAAAGTCATATCAGCTGTTTCAATAGCGGTGTCTGAACCGACAAAGCCCATCGCAATTCCTAAATCCGACACTGCCATAGCCGGAGCATCATTGATCCCGTCACCAATCATAGCTACATATTTATTCTCAATTTTAATTTTCTTTATTTGTTCGACTTTGTTTTCAGGCAGCAAGTCTCCAAATGATTCATCCACTCCGACGATTGACCCGACCGCATTTGCTGTCTTACTATTATCTCCGCTCAGCATGACGATGCGTTCAACTCCCGAAGCTCGTATTTTAAGTAATGCCGAAACAGCATCGGTTCTAATTTGGTCTCCCAGTGCTAGAATTCCTATAACTTCACCTTTGCATGCTTCATGAGGCTTATGCGCTACAATAACAACTGAACCCATCTGAGCTTCCAAAGTTTGCAATTGTTTTTCAACTTCAGGGGTGCAAATGCCGAGTTCATGAACGAACTTATGATTTCCTAAAATATATTTATGGTTATGAATTACAGCTTCAACACCACTACCAGAAATATTCTTAAAATTAGAAATTTCTTTTAGTTCTACTTTTTTTTCTTTTGCATGATTTAATATCGCAATCGCCAAGGGATGAGTCGAGTGCGCCTCAAGTGAAGCTGCGATTTCTAATATTTGATTTTCGTCCAGAGGGCCTAGTTTAACGATCTTTTTAACAACCGGCTTCCCCTCGGTTAAAGTACCTGTTTTATCTACAGCTAAAGCTTTAATTTTCCCGACAGTTTCGAGCACTGATCCGCCTTTTACCAGAACTCCTTTACGCGCCAAAGCAGTAAGGCTTGAAACTATTGATACAGGCGTGGAAAGCACAAGCGCACACGGACAAGCAATGACTAATAGGACGAGGGCTTTGTAAAGCCAATCGTGCCAATTTCCTTGCATAAATAATACAGGAATAACAAAAGTTAAAAGAGCGAGAATAAACACAGCCGGAGTATAAATTTTAGCGAAATTATCAACAAATTTTTGGCTAGGCGCCCGCTGACTTTGGGCTTCTTCGATGAGTTGCACGACTTTCGATATTTTAGTTTCACTAAAAATTTTCGTAACTTCTATATCTAAACTTCCTTCTTGATTAATCGTCCCAGCAAAAGCCGTGTCTCCAACTGACTTAACGACTGGTACGGATTCTCCAGTTAAGGGAGCTTGATTCACCGAAGATGCTCCAGCGCGAACAACTCCGTCCAGCGAGATAATTTCTCCAGGAAGTACACGCATAACTTGAGAAATAGAAATTTCTTCAACTTTTTTCTCTTGGGTTGTTCCGTCGGCGTTCACTACGAGTGCTGTTTGAGGTGCAATTTTAAGTAGTTCGCTTATTGCTTTTCTTGCACGTTGAACACTTAAACTTTCCAACAATTCCGATAAAGAAAAAAGGAAAACAACTGCTGCGGCTTCTGCATATTCACCAATACCGAGGGCACCAATAACTGCAACGGCCATTAAAACATTCATATCCAAAGCTTTTCGCTTTAAAGAACCGATCGCTTTGGGAAAAATAAGAGATCCACCTAATAAAATAGATAAGATATGAAATGCCTTATCTAAAAAACCACCAATGTTCAACCACGTTAACGCGAGCCCTATTGCTAAAAATATACCAGAGCCAGCAACTAAATAAATTCGGTTCCTA
>CALMPX010000160.1 GCA_937871355.1 uncultured Bdellovibrio sp. | reverse complement strand
CTGCTTGAGCTTTCGCATCCGGCTTCGTTACATCACCTTTATGTTTTTCTTCTTCGGAAGCTTTCGCCATTTTAACTGGTTTTTTCTCTTCCGGTTTTTTCTATTCAGGTTTAGCTTCCACTTTTTCAACTGGCGTCGTGATTTCAACCGGTTTTGGAAGTGGCGGAGGAGGCTTGTTAAAAATAACTTGGGCCACTCGTTGGACTTCTTCATCTTGCTTTGTATTTTTTGGCGTATAAACCGACACGATCAAACTGGTTAAGGCTGCTATAATTAAGGCGCAAAGAAGACCCGTTAATTCGGCTGACCCCAACATAATCGGAGATTCCATCGTCACTACACCTGACATCGGCGCAAAACGAATTCCCACTTGGATGCCATTTTTGAAATTGATATAAACAACTTCATTTTGCTGCAATTTATGTTTTGAACTATTCAGAGCTGATACTTCATTCTCACGTTTAACTTCAACTGTGGCATCACCTGGAATATTGATGGTCACTCCCGCCGAACAATCCAATAAAATCACATCACTGCTCATTGTGCCTTGAGGTAACTGTATGGCTTGTCCTGACCCGGCCTTATAAGAGCCTACGGCTTTATAACTAACTGTATCTAAAACACGACCTTTCCAAGATGTAATAACTTGGACGGTGTCACCCTTACCAGCGCGAATAAATTCAGATAAATTATTATGGGCACTGGCTGGTGCATAAGTTTTTTGATGGCGACTTGTTTTAGCTCTAAAACTTGAAATTCCTTTTCCCAAAGCTTTCGGAGTTGAAAAAGTAGTGCTCGCAATAATCGGTGGCTTAACCGGCTCTATTTTAGGTGCTGCGACTTTCACTTCAGCTTGAGTTTCTACCTTAGCTTGAGCTTTAACTTCGACCGGTTTTACAACTGGCGGAGGCGGCTGTGGCGACGCAGGTTTCACAGTGGGAGCAACTGCAGCTGGAGCAACAACCGAAGCTGCTGCCGTGGCCGCGGCCACAGCTGGCATAGTTAAGAAAACGATTTTAAAAGGGCCGACTTGAATTTCATCGCCCGGTCCAACCTTATCATCAACAGCTTGAGTTCCATTTTTAAATGTACCTTGTGCTTAGCCTAAATCACAAACATAGTACTCAGTTCCACGTTTCTCAATGAGACGGTGAATAGCTGATACTTCGCTCGAATCCAATTGGATATCGACTTGAGATTCATTTTCGTCTTGGTTCACAAGTTGACCAACTACAATTTGATCTTTATCAACAAATTGTTTTACGAACTGAATTTGATTATTTTTAAATACTCTGAATATAATCGGAGATTTCAATGTCCCCCCCGGACTCGCTGTATGTCTTCTGTTGTTTTTCTCATCTCGGGCAAAAAGTTTTCTCGTAATTTAATGAGTCGCTTATAGTTAAAATTCTTTTTCTGAAAAATGTAAAACAAATCTGGCTTCTGCACATTCCCTTCGATCAACTCATCCTCGAAGTTTAAAGTTTGTGTTTTTCCCTTAGGACTCATTTTAATATTTGACGAAGGTGTCGCCGGCGCCGTTTGCGCAAAGGCATGGACAAATAATAAATTCATCATTAAAAATAAGACTTTAAGTTTCATGAGCACCCTCTTATCTATTTTAAACCTGATTTAGCTTTGTTTTCCAAATCATTTATCATATTTCGTGCGCCTTCAGGCGCTCCTACAAACTTTAGTCTGTTAATTATATCTAAACCTTGTTTGTAATCCTTGATGTTTTCAACTAAGTGCACAGAATAGTTTAACATAATTTCGCGCGAACTACCGTTGTCGGCCAATAATTTCTTATACAGGGCTGTTGCCTCAGGATATTTTTTATTAGCCGCTAAAGACGTGGCGTAGTTTGTTAATACTTTAATATCTTTTGTTCCGCGCTTGTAAACTGCTTCCAGAGCTACTTCTGCGTTAGCGTAATCTTTTTGAGCGATATAAATCGCTCCAATATTTGTCAGAAGTCCAATATCATCTGCTTTTTGTGCTAACCCTGTTTTGAGTAATTTAACGGCTTCTCGTTGTTCTCCTTGAGCTAGCTTAACCAGGGCTAAGTTATTATAGAGTCCCACTTCATTCGAACTGGACTTTAAAGCTTTATTGAAAAAGAATTCTGCCGCTTTGTATTTACCCTTTTTGTAATTCGACAAACCGAGAGCATTCAACGCTTTAATATTTGCAGGATTCGACATCAACAAATCATTGGCTGCTTTTGAGATATCAGCTTCGTTTTGTTTTTTAATCGCTTGATTAAGAGCCTCTTCGCCCACTGAAATAACTTTTTTGTTTTCTGTTTTGGGCTCATTTTCAAGATCACTGACTTGAGAAACAGTCGGAACAACCTCGTCGATCACGGTTTCTTCTGCTGCGGCAGTATCAGAATTATTTTTGCTGCTTGATTTATTTGTAGTGGAGCAACCGCTCATAACAGCCACAAGAACTGTTACTGACAAAACCATTAAAAATGACGTATAAAGTCTTCTCATTATTCACCTAACCAATTCATCAGTCGACTGTCGTATGTTATTTCGCCCTTGTTATAGTAATTTTCTGGATCTTTAGCGCTCAGTTTAGAGTACGCACTTCGATAAGCATTATTATAAACGGCTAAATCGTGAGCTCTCTCCACGGCCAGCTTATAGCTTTCTGTTGATTTTTTCATAAACGGATCCGCAATCTTTCCAATTTCTGTTTGGTAAATTTTACGCTGTTCTTCGCTTAAATCAGTTGGAAGTGGAGTGTTGAGAATGCTGGACCCCATGTGTTCATTGGCATCACCTAGCATAACAATCGATTTAATAA
>CALMPX010000159.1 GCA_937871355.1 uncultured Bdellovibrio sp. | reverse complement strand
TAAAGAGAAAATTGAAATCACGATGACCATGAGTCCAATAGCAGTGAAAAGTCCGACTTTTACTTGTTGGTTCATACAATTTGTCCTTTGATGAATTGATTCACTAAACTGTTAGGTTGGGCGAGCAATTCTTGAGTTGTTCCATTTTCACTGATGACTTTGTTTTGCAAGAAAACAAAACGATCGCACACCGCAATTCCGGTCGGCATGTCATGCGTGACCAGGATCGAAGTTACTTTTTTAGCTTTCAAACGTAAGATCAGTTCTTGAATTTTTAAAGTATTATAAGGATCAAGGCCCGCCGTAGGCTCATCGTATAGAATCACATCAGGATCCATCATAATGGCGCGGGCTAAGCCCACGCGTTTTTGCATACCCCCAGATAATTCTGAGGGATAAAGTTTTTTTGCAGACAATAGTCCAAATTCATCTAATTGATCCGAGATCTTTTTGTCCATTTGATCATAAGTCATTTTGGTATGAGCTCTTAATGAATAAGCCAAGTTATCAAATACAGTCATCGAATCAAAAAGGGCTCCGTTTTGAAAAACATAAGCTACTTTTTTTCTAATCTCGACGAGATCGTTTTCACTCATGTGAGTGATATCAACTGAATTAATCAAAATAGATCCTGCATCAGCTTTTTCTAATCCGATCAGACTTCTGAGAATAACCGATTTACCAGCTCCTGATCCGCCGACCAGACCTAAGCACTCGCCTTTATTCACAGTGAAGTTCACGCCGTCATGGACTTGCTTTGTGCCGAATGATTTTTTAAAGTTATTGATTTCTATTACAGCCATTTTTCGATCACCCAAAATAATTTAGAGAGAAAGAAATCGCCAACAAAGATCAGTAATGATCCAGCCACCACCGCTTTAGTTGTAGCCAGGCCTACTTCCTTTGTTCCGTTTTTAACATTTAATCCATAGTAACAAGCCGGAATACTAATGAATAAAGCGAAGAATACGGATTTACCCATGCCGGCGACGTAATCTTTGATATTTGAAGTTTCCATCATACGACGGAAATAAAAACTAGGATCAAGACCTAATTCATAGTGACCTATAATAAGGCCTCCAATATTTCCGATGACAGCGCAGATACCAACTAAAATGGGTAACGCAATCACTGTTGCTAAGATTCGAGGAATGACGATTCGCTTAATCGGTGAAGTGCCCAAGGCCCGCATGGCATCGATTTGCTGTGTGACGACCATCGAACCAATTTCACTGGCAATACCGGCGCCAACACGTGCAGCGATCATCAGCCCGGTAAATACCGGACCCATTTCGCGCAGGATTGACGAGGCCACGAGACGGGGAACATAGGGTTTGCCCCCAAATTTTTCTAATCCCAATCCATACTGAAGCGCTAAGACCATTCCTGACGAGATAGCTGTGATGATAATTAAAGGTAAAGACTTAACGCCAATAAAATAGATCTGATCAATGAGAAGATTAAAATAGAATGGCTTGGTTCTTAGCTCTGCCAAAAAACTTTTAACAAGTTCAGTAATGCCACCGAGCTCAAGAAGAGGATCTTCGACATATTTCATTAATTTATTGGGCTCAGTGTTTGTCGTTGGCATTATTTTTTTAACTCAATGGATTTAAGAAACGTTTTCCATATTTCGAAATCTTTAGCAATCGAACTTGGCTTTCCAGAAAGAGCGGAAATATAAACACAATTTTTATGCTGGAACGAAAGAGTTTGAACCTCGACACGTTCACCATCAATCGAGCCATGAATTTGTTTAGCGACTTGCTTAGGTAAGTTAATATTGTCAACTTTGCTATTTTCAACTTTAGAATTTTCAATCGTATCGGAAATGATCATAGAGGCATAATTGGGCATGTACTTGTTGTCGTCACAATTTGAGATAATCAAAATGACGTTTTGAGTGTCGTTGTTCTTCCAAGATGGATAGGCCGATTTGATCTCTTTAAAATGAGTAGGCGCTACAAAAGTAATTTCTTCAGAAAAGTCCGGAATTTTTTCTTTAAGAATATTTGATATGCAGCCAGATATAACAAGACCAAAAAAAAGAGAGATGTACAAAGCTGTCGGATGTTTTTTGAAGAATGGTTTCATTGGATTAAAGTATAGTCATAGTCTGAGGGGAGGTCAAAAATTTTATATTCGTACCTGTCAGGAAATTGTCGCTAATCGCCAAAATTACTGGGCTAAATTTTCCTGGTCTGTAAAGTACGCGTTTTGAATATCGCAAGTCTAGTAAAATGAGCTGGCACTTGAAATGCTATTTCATGACTTAATGAGACTATTTCTAAAATCACATATCATTATCGTACTTTTTATTTCTACTGTTTACTGTGCAAAAGTATGGTCTAGTGACCGTAATTCAAACACGACATCGCAATCCATACAGCTGAAAACTCAGGGTGATACATTAAGTTTTGAGCTCACAGGCCAGAACGACTGGAATTATGATTTAAAGCGAACGATCGAAAAAAACCAGACCAAAGTTTTGCTTACAGTTAAAGGAATTGAAAGTGAAAACTACGATCGCATAAAAAACATAAAGAACCCCTTTATTACCGGAATCAAAGTGATTCCCAATGCTTTAGATGGAAAAAAACAGATCGAGTTTACATTAAGTAGTAATAAAGTTGAAACTTTTGATTATCTTACGGACTATCCCTCTAAACTCATCGTTGATTTCTATTTCAATGAAAAGTTTAAAGCTGCAGATAACAATAATGAATCGTATGATGGGAAAACAGCCAGCTCGCCGTCAAAGGTTGTCGCTTCTAAAAAAGCAGTTGCTGTAGTAGCAAATTCAAAAAATCAAAA
>CALMPX010000158.1 GCA_937871355.1 uncultured Bdellovibrio sp. | reverse complement strand
ATAGTTTGGAAAAGACCACACAAGCTTGCTGGTGGAATCCCGCTTATTTTCGTGGTTGCGTGAGAAAAAATTATAATTTGCTTCAAGCTCGTCAGTACGGAGAATTAAAGAAAAGTCTTAAAGATGAAATGAGATCAAATTATTACGGTGCTGATTATCTGAAGATTCTATCAGAGGCCGTTTCTGAGGGGAATTTAGAACCGGATCTGGTGATGCAAGACGAAGGTCTCACATCGATTGCGGTTTATGGGTCTGTTAAAAACCAGTCGAGGACGATCAAAAAAACCTGTCAGATTTTGCACGTCTATGTTTTTATATACAAAGCTCAGACCTATTACTCAGATGAGGACATAAAAGCTTGTCATGATGTAGCGGCGCCATTTGACTTAAATCTAAAGCCTGCCGCATTTGATCGAGAATATAAAAATTGGTTAACGACAATTTTAAAATAAAAGGATTACAAAATGAAAATATATAACGACATCACGCAAACTATAGGCAACACGCCTTTGGTTAAACTCAATCAAATGAATACATCTTCAAACGAATTGCTCTTGAAATTAGAATTTTTTAATCCGTTGGGCTCAGTTAAAGATCGCATTGGAAAAAATATGATCGAAGCCGCGGAACTGGCGGGAAAATTAAAAAAAGGGATGAAAGTCATCGAGCCGACTTCCGGTAACACCGGAATCGCTTTAGCTTTTGTGTGTGCCGCTAAAGGTTACGAATTAACTTTAGTGATGCCGGAAACGATGTCACAAGAACGTCGTACGCTTTTATTGTTATTGGGTGCAAAAGTCATTCTTACTCCGGCGGCGAACGGAATGAAAGGCGCTATTGGTAAAACGTTAGAAATATTATCAACGTCGCCGAATACTTTTTATCCTTCTCAGTTTCTCAACGAAAATAATTCAGACATTCATCGTAAAACAACCGCTCTCGAAATCTGGCATGATACAGATGGAAAAGTGGACATCGTTATTTCTGGAGTCGGAACGGGCGGAACGATCACCGGAGTCGGCGAGATTTTGAAACAAAAAAATCCAAATGTTAAAATGATCGCGGTTGAGCCTGCTGAATCACCAGTCTTAAGCGGTGGCAAACCAGGCCCACATAAAATTCAAGGCTTGGGTGCTGGATTCATTCCCGGAATTTTAAATACAAAAATAATTGATGAAGTCATCCAGGTCAGCAGTGAAGAGTCGTTTAAAACAGCTAAGGAAATCATCAAAAGAGAAGGTATTCCAGTGGGTATCTCTTCGGGAGCCGCCGTGTTTGCTGCTTTAAAAGTCGCGAATCGTCCTGAAAATAAAAATAAAAAAATTGTCGTCATCATCCCGAGCTATACGGAACGCTATTTGTCGACTTTATTAGCAGAAGACGAAAGAAAAACCGCAGCTACACTTCCGGTGGAAACCGTTTCTGATGAGTGGTTGGCTAAAGTCAACAACGGCTAAGCTAAATCTTGACCTAACATCTTGGTTTTATTAATGTTCATGTAAATATTTTTGATTAAAAACAACAAGGAGAATACATGGACATGGCACCATACTTTTTGATTTTCCCTATTATAGCGGGAGTCATTGGTTTAATTATCGCGGTGATTTTATATTTCAGAGTGAAAGCTCAGCCGTCAGGAAACGAAACGATGAATCGTATCGCCGGATACATTCGTGAAGGCTCGATGGCGTTCTTAGTTCGAGAATACAAAGTTTTAACGGTGTATTGTCTCGTTGTTGGAGCCGCTTTATTTTTTGCCTTAGGTTCAACGGCAGCTATTTGGTTTATTCTTGGAGCTTTCCTTTCATTATTTGCGGGTTTTGTTGGTATGAAAGCGGCCACTTTTGCCAATGTCAGAACAACTCAAGCAGCGGCTTCTTCAACTAAAGGAAATGCATTATTAGTTGCGCTTGATGGCGGAGCCGTGATGGGTCTTTGTGTTGCTGGCTTGGGATTAATCGGACTTGGTGCTCTATATTATTTCTATCAAGGGGCTGAACATCTTGGAACAATTCTTCATTCATTCGCCGTCGGAGCGTCTTCGATTGCTTTATTTGCTCGTATCGGTGGTGGTATTTATACAAAAGCCGCTGACGTAGGAGCCGACATCGCCGGTAAAGTTGTTGAAAATATTCCAGAAGATGATCCTCGTAATCCTGGAGTTATCGCGGATAACGTGGGTGATAATGTGGGTGACGTGGCCGGTATGGGCGCGGACATTTATGAATCCATGGTTGCTGCGATTGTTTCTGCTATGGCCATTGCTTTAACGATCGAAGCAGTTGATCTTCCCAAATTATTAACAACTGACGGCGATGCTGTGGCCGCTCGTTGGATGGCCGTTTCTTTACCTTTAGTTTTATCTGCTTTAGGTATGATTATTTCTATTCTTGTTATTTTCATGGCGCGCGCTTTGAAAAATTCTAAACCTGCAACGGTTTTGCGTGCCTCATTAATGTTGCCACCAGTTCTTTTAACAGTTGTTTCGTACATCGCTATGCCGATGTTTAATCTTTCTCAAAATATCACGTGGGCCTTAGCGGCCGGTGCTTTCGGCGGAGCCCTCATTGGTTTGATCACTGAGTACTATACAGCGATGAAACCGATTCGTTTAGTGGCCGAAGCCGCGATCACCGGAGCCGGTACGGCGGTTATTCGTGGTCTTGCGGTGGGTATGGAATCAGTGGCTATTCCAACTATTATTGTTGTGATCGCCGCTTACATTGCTGATCAGTGTTTAGGTCTTTATGGTATAGCGCTGGCTGCTGTTGGAATGTTAGCGGGAACAGCCGTTGTTATGACGGTTGATGCTTACGGACCAATTGCGGATAATGCCGGTGGTATTTCTGAAATGTCAGGATTGCCTGCAAATGTTCGTGAAATTACCGATGAATTAGATGCGGTTGGAAATACAACAGCAGCGATTGGAAAAGGTTTCGCCATTGGATCAGCGATCTTGACAGTGCTTGCCTTATTCTCGGCTTTCAACATGGAAGTGAATCACGTCCGTGTAACCGCTGGATTAGCAAAAATGCAATTGGACTTAACATCGTCGGGCGTATTGATTGGTTTATTATTAGGTTCAATCTTGCCATTCTTAGTTGGAGCAACAACCATGACGGCGGTGGGAAAAGCCGCTGGTAAAATCGTGGAAGAAATCGCTCGTCAGTTTAAAGAAATTCCAGGATTACGTGAAGGTAAAGCCGAACCACAACCCGCAAAAATCGTGGATATCGCAACGACCGCTGCATTATGGGAAATGATTTTACCAGGTTGTATCGCCGTTGTCGCTCCGGTAGCTGTTGGATTTCTTCTTGGACCTCAAGCTTTAGCGGGGTTATTAGCCGGTGGTCTTGCCGTGGGCGCGTCGATGTCTTTATTTATGGCGAACGCCGGTGGCGCTTGGGATAATGCTAAGAAGTTCATTGAAAAAGGCGGCCTTCCAGGTCACAAAAAAGGAAGCGATGCTCATAAGGCCGCGGTGGTCGGAGACACAGTCGGAGATCCATTCAAAGATACTTCGGGTCCTGGTATCGCCATCCTTATTAAAGTGATGTCCGTTGTTTCTTTGTTGATCGCCCAATTGATCGCCTTGAGATAACTGAAGTTATTAAAATTTAAAAATAAAAAATCCTCGATAGAAATATCGGGGATTTTTTTTGACTTGAGCTAAGAGGCTTTAAGTTTCTCTACAGACGATGAGTCAGTGTCGGCCTCAAAACCAAGATTTTTATTTTTTCTAAAGGGTAAGATACACATAAAGCGAACGATTCCAGCAAAAACAAAAACAGAATGGTAGTTGTAATGGAAGACGTACTTGATAAATAAAGCGCCGATACACGTTCCGATGACTTGAGTTAAAAATCCAATCGAATGATAAAGCGTTACGGTTTCAATTTTATCTTCAGCTGAAATATTTTTAAAAAACGATAATGATAATCCTACATCCCATAGAGCCCAGAACATTCCCGAGATAAAGTTAAGCGCATACATGGTTTCAGGCGTGGTACAATAAGGCCACAGTAGCGGGAGCGGTGCTGCAATAATTCCACCGATAATCATCAGTTTGATCGGCGTTAATTTATTTACGGTGAGACTCAGAATATAGGTGCTTACGATTTTGCCGGCAAAAAGACTGACGGTGACGAGCATAAAATTAAAGTAATTTAAATTTCTGGTCGTGAGCAAATATCCAGTTACATAGGGGGCCGATAAAAACAGTGAGGCATTAAATAAGCCGTAAGAACTAAAAAAAGAACGATTCTGTTTGAAAATAGTTTTCACTTTTGTAAACGAAAATGACATGACCGAAGTGGAAGGCACATGTTTTTTAAATGAATAGTATTTAAAAATTTGTCCCACAAAGGCAGCGGAAAAAAGAAGACCAAATAAATGTCCGTGAGCCAAATTTAAAATCTTCCATTGAAGTAAAGCGCCGCCTAAAACAAGGCCGCTAATAATCCCGATCTGCGTGAGTCGTGTTCGAAGTGCAAAATATTCGTGACCTTGATGATCTTCCAGTATTTCTGAAATCCAAGTATTCCAGACAGGCTGCGAAGAGAAGTAGCCGTACCAGTAGACGGAATAAAGGATCATCAGGCTGGAAAAAACCAGAATAGAATTGTTCACGGTGGCAATTGAAAATAAAATAAGTCCCACTAAAGATAACGTTTGTAGAAGAGTATTTCGTTTGACCTGTTGTGAAATTGATCGGTGTCGAATATAAAAATTAAACAAAAGATTGGCGCCAACCGCTAAGATCAAAGGAAGAGATAAAAGCATTCCTGATTGAATCGTCGACATGCCTTTTTCAATTGAAAAAGCGGCGAAAAAACTTTCGGCAATACCCACCACGAAGCTTGAGAGGAAGGCTTCAAAATAACTGTACTTTAAATGGGATTTCAAAGCGCGATAATCAGATTTCAGTTGTAACAGGATATGCGTCATGCCTGGTCAGTATAACACTGAGAAAATATCTTATCGTAGACTAGGCTTAAAAGCCCAGACCTTGGGCTAGAGAATAATGTTGGAAATTTCATCAAAATCGGACTAAAATATATGAAGAGGTCTATATGAAAATATTCGCTTTAGTTTTATGCCTTTTGGGTTCTTTTTCTTCGAAAGCGCAGGACACCGATAAATTACAACCGTGTATGGAGATTAAGAAAGCCTGTGAAGGTGCCGGATATCAAAGTGGTTTGTCGCGAGGAAAAATGAAAGAAGGAAAAGGTTCAGTTAAAGACTGTATGTCTAAAATAACTAACGGAGAGACTGTTTCCGGAGTTAAATTAAATGCAAGCGTTGTGAGTGGTTGCAAAGAAAAACATGAAAAATAAATTGTATATTGTAACCGGTGGCTCGAATGGTTTTGGACGGGCTTTGGTGTTTAAAATTTTAGAAAAAAACCAATTCGTCATCTCATTATCTCGATCACTTCTTCCAAACAAAGACATCGAAATGTACAAAGACACATTTTTTCAATTCAAAATCGACTTTACTCAATCATTTTCAAGTAAAGCCACTCATTCACTTAAAAATTCGATTAAACGAATGAATCTAAAAAAAATTGATGAAGTTATTTTAATTAATAATGCCGCGATTGTGGGTCCGATTGATCGCATAGAAAAAATAAATGAAAAAGATATTTCAAAGCATATGCAAATTAATCTGAGTGCACCGATGACTATGACTCGAATTTTTTTAGAGTTATTTTCAAAATATAAAGGACATAAAACAGTGGTGCAAATCACATCAGGAGCCGCATTGAATCCCGTTGAGGGTTGGGCTTTGTACTGCGCGGGAAAAGCGGGGTTAAATATGTTCAATCAAGTTCTCGCCTTGCAAAATCGTGGAGATCAAAATTTTAAAGCTATGGGATATAGTCCCGGCGTAATGGATACCAACATGCAAAAAAATATTCGTACTGCAAAAAAATCTCAGTTCCCGCAAATCGAAGATTTTAAACGCTACAAGAATGAAAAACAGCTTCGTCCTCCAGAATATGTAGCTGATGATTTATTACGCATTATGTCAGATTGGGCCGATATTGAGACGGGTCATACCTACCGAGTTCGTTAGTAAAGATTTCTTCCAGGTAAAAAATCATTATATATAAAAATAAGTTTGAATCACATTATTTTGTGTAGTTATCTGACTTGGTAGAAGCAAGAGGGGATATCATGCTCAAACAAATGTCTTTAGTTATTGCGCTCGTATTTACTATCACATCGCAAGCTCAAACGAATATTCCATTCGGATCGTCGAATAAAGCTCATAATATTACAGCTCTCGAATACTTGAGCTTAATGACGAATCCGGAAAACTTTGCTCCTCGTAATTATGTCAGAGATACGCCAGAATGGCAGCCTACTTTAGATGTGGCTCAGTTTAAGTATGTTCTTGTTTCTGGTGATGCCAGTAACGGTGAAGCTTTATTTTTAAAACATGAAATTGCGAAAAACCTGCCTGCAAATATGAAGATGGTGGTTGTTGTCACGGCAGGAAATCTTAAATCCTATCAAAAAGAGTACGCGCAGTATTTGGCTTCTGATCGTGTGATTTTCGCGGTAACACCATCAGCTGGTGGCGGAACTTGGGCTCGAGATGCTTTTCCTGTTCCCGTAACTCATAAAGATGGAACAGCTTCATTAGTCGGTGCAAAATACTACCGTCCTTTTAATGGAAACGCCGATATCGCCCAAAGTATTTCCTATTCGATTGAACCATATAAATTTACGTTTGTTGGTGGGAATATTTTAGCGGATGAAAACGGAGTTTGTTTTATCGTCGATAGTTTCAGACGTTTCACCTCAACTGACGCCGATTATAAATCAGCCTACGGTTGTAAAGATGTTCACTTGATGGAACATGTCGGCGGATTAGGTGATATTGATGAAATGATTAAACCTATTGGAAACAATACGATTTTAACGGCGGCACCTGAATACGTCGATCAATTAAAATCATGGGGTTATAATGTAATTGAAATTCCAAAAGCGGCCACACCTTCTTATGATTATAGAACCTACGCGAATTCTTTGGTACTTAATGGAACAGTTTTTATGCCGACTTACGGGATGGCCAAAGATGCTGAGGCTAAAGCCGCTTATGAAAAATTAGGTTTCAAAGTAGTAGAAATTCCATCAAATGAATTGTCAGACAGCTTCCATGGATCAGTTCATTGTCAAACGATGGCCTATCCTGACATGACCTTATCAGCATTCTTCGCACAGACGGGCTTAGAATTAGCGACACACTAATTAAATGTTTTGTTAAATTTTTTGTGTAATTCCTTGTCTTGATATTTATCTTCGACATTTGCTAAATCAGATGTCGAATATCCAGATCGCACAGACAGAATAGAAATGACCTTGTCGATCATGACAAAGTCGATTCTCCAGGTGCGATAACTTAATTCGTATAACTCATTTACTTTTTTCACACGTTTCTTATCAGAATTAATGGGATCGTATTCGAGTTGTCGTGAGACAAAAGGTTTTAATTCACGCTGACCATTTATTCCCAAAAAATCAAATTGTTCTTCAGCAAAAGGAGAAATGCGGACTTCGAATTTCTCTTGAGCCACTGAATCAAGCCACTGAATTGTGGCATTTTCAATGCGATCACTTTCGGGATGATAAGGTTTAATATCAAGTATAGGAGTACCGTCGAGGATGTCATTAGGTCCGACCTGGATGGTAAGTCCTTCGATACTTATTAATTTAACAGTGGTCATACCAATCGGATTGGGACGATACGGGGCACGCGTGGCAAAGACGCCGATTTTATCTAGAGCACGAGGAGTTTGAACTAAAGGCTTCCAATTTTGATTATGATGAAAATGATAAATAATCCAAATGTGACTGCAGTCATTTAGGTTTTGAAGTGCTTGTTCGAAATTGAAACCCGAATTTAAAACTATTTCACCGGGTTCAGATAATTCATCAGGTTGCCGCGCGGCCTGGTAAGGTTCTATTTGCGAAGACTTGAAATAACCGATAGGGCTAAACGTTATGTTGGAGTTCATTATATTGTTTTCTCCATTCGTAACCAGCAATGGCCGCAGCGACCGCTGCGTTTAAAGAATTTTTAACTCCAAACGTCGGAATACGGCGAATTTCATCGGCGAGCTCTAATTGATCTTTATCTAAACCAAAACGCTCATTACCAATAATAAAGGCCGTGGGCTGAGAAAAATCAAAATCAACCGAGATATCGATCGCTTTGGCGGAAGTTTCTAAGGCGATGATACGAAAATTTTTATTTTTTAATTCAGAAATACATTCGTTAAAAGATAGATTCTGCCATTCCATCACGAGTGTCGCGCCTAAAGCGGCTTTATCTACTTGAGGTTGGATCGGTGTTGGCGTGTAACCAGTGAGCCAAATTTTTTGAACGCCAATGGTATCGGCGGTTCTAAATATAGATCCCACATTGAAGGCGGAACGCATGTTATCAATAATAAAATGCAGTGGCGCACGTTTCATCACCAGATGATCGCGATCTGTGGATGAAACTAAAAAATCGCCATCTGTGATCGATTTTTTCAAGTAACGTTCAAAAGGAACAGCGATCGTAGTGAAATGCTTCAAAGTCATGTCTTGAGTCAGGGAATTTTTATAACGCGAGAGCTTAACTAAAATTGGATCTTCAGACTTTTCTAAAGTCGCAATCAGGTTAATGAGTTCTTCTAAAAGTTGACCATCAAATCCATGGTCTGTTGAATCTTGTTCAAGGCCGGTGAACAGTTGATGAATTTCCTCTAAAGTTTTCTTAAAATCATTGGCCATCTATTTAACTTTACTTCCGACTTTGGCGCCTTCATCTGCTGTTAAAACAAATAAATCAGATCCGCCATCGCCGGCGCAGAGAACCATGCCTTCGCTGAGGCCGAATTTCATTTTACGCGGCTTAAGATTAGCGCAGATCAAGACTTTGCGGCCTAAAACTTTTTCCGCCGAGTAAGCGGCTTTAATTCCAGCGATGATTTGCTTGGTCACGCCACCACCGATGTCGACTTTAAGTCGAAGAAGTTTGTCCGCTTCTTTGATTTCTTCGGCTTCAATAATTTGACCTATACGAAGATCCACTTTCTCAAAATCTGAGAATTCAATTTCAGCAAGAGGTCCAGATGATTCAACTTTTTTGGGCACCGCTGATTTTGCCGCGGCAGGAGGCGCTGAGGCTTCATAGATTTTCTTTTGTTCATCAATCATGGCCTGGATATGAACGGGGTCAACACGACTTGCCAGATGAACGTAATCATTAATTTTCTGATTCTGAATGAGTTTCGATGTATCCGTCCAATTGTATTCAGCTTCGTTAAATAATTTACAAACTTGCGCGGCCAATTTTGGCATGATCGGTTTTAAGTAGATAGCTAAAATTCTGAACGCATTAATGGTCGTGGTTAAAACTTTTTGTGTTTCTTCCGGTTGGACTGCGGCTGATTTCCACGGGGCTTTCTCATCGAAGTATTTATTCGTTGATTCGGCTAATTCACGGATCAAAGTCGTCGCTTTGACATATTCACGATTGTTGAAGTAATCAGATAGTGTTGATGAAGCTGCTTTGAGAGTTTCTAAAAGCTTTAGGCCATCGGCATCACAAACAGTGGCTTGGCTTAAAAACTGTTTATTCAACATCTGGGCGCCACGCGAAGCTAAATTGACAATTTTTCCAACGAGGTCTGAGTTAATACGGTTGGTAAAGTCGTTAAAGTTGAGATCAAGATCTTCCACATTAGCATTTAATTTTGTCGCGTAATAATAACGAAGATATTCCGGTTCTAAATGTTTTGTGTAAATGCCAGCAGAAATAAATGTGCCTTTTGATTTACTCATTTTTTCGCCGTTCACCATAACGTGGCCGTGAACGTTGATTTTATCAGGAGATTTAAAATTCGCACTTTTTAAGAAAGCGGGCCAGAAGACCGTATGAAAACGAACGATATCTTTTCCGATAAAATGATAGATTTCAGCCTGAGCGTTCGGTGCCCAGTATTCGTCTAAAGAGCGGTTCTGTTTTTTAAGAAATTGTTCCGTGGAAGAAATATATCCCATCGGCGCATCGACCCAAACGTAGAAATACTTTTGATCTTCGTCGGGTATTTTGAACCCAAAGTAAGGCGCTCCGCGCGAAATGTCTAAGTCACGAAGATCTTCATCAAACCACTCCATGGCTTTTTTAGAAATATCAGTCGATGTGTGTTGGGGAACCCACTCTTGAAGGTAGGACTTGAAATTATTTAATTTAAAAAAAATATTTTGCCCTGTTTTCAAAATGGGCTTTGTTCCGCACACAGAGCAGCCGGGATTTTTTAATTCTGTGGGTTCGTAAGTCGCGCCGCAGACGTCACAGGAATCGCCATATTGATCGGGGCTTGAACATTTAGGACAAGTTCCTTTAACGAAACGATCAGGCAAAAACATTTTATCATTTTCGCAGTACAATTGATCCACAGGCTTTTTATGAATATGACCGGCTTCTTTCATGCGAGCATAAAATAATTCACATAAGTTTTTATTTTCGACTGAATTCGTTGAACCGTAGTGATCAAAGTTAATATTGAAATTTTTAAAATCTTGAGTGTGCTCATCATGCCATTGAGCAATGTAATTTTCTGGAGTCATTCCTGCTTTTTGAGCGCCGATCATGATCGGTGTGCCGTGAGTGTCATCAGCGCAAATGAAAGTACATTCGTTTCCGCTCATTTTTTGAAATCGAGCGTAGATGTCAGCTTCGATATGCTCTAACATGTGGCCTAAATGAATAGGACCGTTAGCATACGGTAATGCACAGGTGATCAAAATTTTTCTTTTTGGAAGTGTCATTATTAGACCTCGAGTTGAATGGTGTCTAGAAGATCAGGATCAGACAAGAGCATTTCTCCGCCGCGAGCAATAGCGGTTAAGGGATCGGCCGCGATGCGAACAGGGATGCGAATTTCTGTTTCGAGTTTAGCGCTCAATTCTTTGATCAGCGCTCCGCCGCCGGCGAGGGTGATGCCCGAATCAATAATGTCAGAAACTAATTCAGGTGGAGTATTCTCAATGGCATTTAAAACACCATGAACAATCAATTGAATAGAATCAGAAAGTGCGATTCCAATTTCTTCGGATGAAATAGTTACTTTTTTATGAAATCCCGTTTCGATATCGCGGGCTTCGATTTCCATTGAATGAATATTCTTTTTGGGCATGGCTGTGCTCAGTTGAACTTTAAGAATTTCAGCTTGAGCTTCGGTGATGACAATTTTTTTTATTTCTTTTAAGTAACGAATTATGGCTTCGTCGAATTTATGTCCGCCTAAGCGTAAAGGTTCGCAGTAAACGATATTTGACAAAGCGATAATCGCAATTTCAGTTGATCCGCCACCGATGTCGATAATCATTTGTCCTTGAGCGGCACGCACGTTGATACCAGCGCCAATGGCTGCGGCCATTGGTTCATCAATCAAATAGGTGCGACTAGCCCCGGCGGAACGACACGCTTGGACGACAGCTTTTTTTTCTACATCCGTGACACCGTAGGGAAGCGATACGATGACTTTCGGTCTAGAGAAAGAAAGATTGGTAATAACCTTAGATAGGAAGTGCTTGAGCATAAAACCAGTCGCTTCAAAATCAGCGATGACTCCATCTTTAACCGGCTTGACGATCGTGACATAGCCAGGATTTTTGTCGTAAATGGCCCGTCCTTCAATTCCAACGCCTAATACTTTTCTTTTTTTCGGATCGATATCAGAGATCATGACTTCAGAAGGTTCATTCAAAACAAGACCTTTACCGCGAGCTGAGATAAGCGTATTGGCTGTGCCCAGATCCACATAGATATCAGCTCCGAATTTGGATTTTGTATTTGTGTTCGATTTATCAGAATTAAATAACCATTTAAACATGCTGGTACTTCTTGTATCCAGTAGCACCTTCGAATGGAAAGTTCATAAATACAGAGGCGCTTGAAATCGAATTTTTTAAATTCAAATTAAATTCAGCCCCCACTTGAGCGACATTCCACGGGAACCAGATCGCCCCCAGCGAAACTTGAGTGGCCACGTAATTATTTCCTTTTTCCATAACATAGGTAATGGGAAGACCGACGTACGGAAGCATGTCATGCATTGAAGTTAAAGATTTTTTACTTAAGATAGGTGAAATTTGAAGATGCATGTAGTTTTGATCCTCATCGCGAGAATATCCGATGGCTCCGCGTAATCCCATAGCCGGTTGATTATCAACATCTGGAAAAGGAACCCATTTGACGGAAGCCTGTGTCCAAAAATCAATCTCTCCGCCACCTATGGTTATACGCGCGTCGGTATTATCATAAATATGAGTGTCGGCAAAAACACTGGCGTCGAATCCGCCACCGTTGGAAAGAAATGTCTGAGGAGCGAATCCGAGATTGAAGTAATTGTCCGGGAGTATTTCGGCTGATTCATTTAGCGAAAGGTAGGCAAAAGAAGTTGAAGTTGTGAATGCTAATAAGATGATTAAAAATATTTTTTTCATAAGATTATCGTAAACCTGTGCAGTTGATTTTGACAACTATAGTTTGACAATAATATTGAAAGATTGTGACATCAAAATGATGAACAAAATCTCGGCCGTGATTATTACTAAAAATGAAGAGACCAATATTCAACGCTGTATAGAGTCAGTGCTTTTTGCCGACGAAATTATTGTGTATGACTCGGGTTCCGTGGATCAAACAGTCAGTATTGCTCGCAAACTAGGCGCCAAGGTTTCCGTCGGGGACTGGATGGGGTTTGGTCCTACCAAGCGTCATGCCACAAGTTTGGCTTTGAATGATTGGATTTTATCAATTGATGCAGACGAAGAAGTTTCGGCGGATTTAAAAAGTGAGCTTCTGAAGCGTCGTGAAAATTTGAATCCTCAAGTCGGTTACCGCTTGCCTCGGTTATCTAACTATTTAGGTCAATGGGTCCGTCACGGTGGCTGGTATCCAGATTATCAATTACGTCTTTTTAATCGCCAACATTGTAATTGGAACGAAGATGTTATCCATGAGAAAGTGAATGCAAGTTCTACGGATACTTTTTTAAGTCACTTAAATCATTATGTTTTCAAAAACATAGATCACCAGGTTCAAACGAATAATCGTTATTCAACCTTGCAAGCCATGGATATGCGACGACGTGGGAAAAAGTTCAGTTGGTTTCATTTTTTGACTAAGCCTTACGTGAAATTTATTGAATGTTATTTTTTAAAGCGGGGCTTTTTAGATGGCTGGGCCGGCTATTTGATTGCTCGAAATGCGGCCTATTCTGTTTTGTTAAAATGGGCTAAATTGAAGGAGCTGTCGTGAATTTGAAATCACTGAAATACGGTCTGATGCATGGTCTAGTGATCATGAACTTTGCCGGAGCGCCACGTGTTCAGCTGAAGAATGAAGAAAATAAAATAAAAATTAAGAATAGTTTGTCGCTTAAAAGTGATACAAATATCCAAACGGATCCCAACGAATATATTGTGCTCAAAATCAATGATCGTTATCAAGTGACTGTTTTGCCAGATTCTATTTTCACTGCGGACGGCAAAGTTGATCAAAATGAATTCACCGTTCGATCGATCGCTATCCTCAAAGGTCAAATATATATTCAAGATGTCCCGAATATGAGCCTAAGTAGTTCCGACAAAACTGAGGTTGATCTTTTTGAGCCTTTGAAAATCGAGTCAGATTTTTTTTCTTTCTTAACAGAAAAAAATCAAAAGCTATCATTGCTGATCGATTTGAATTTAAAGAACGCCTCTTTGAAGGTTTGTAATTTTAGCTCTGATTTTAAATTGAAATTATTTGATCATGAAATAGATCAAAATTTAAAACCCAATGAAGGCGTACGTTTTCAGGGAGTCTTGGATAAATCGGGTCATGTGATCTACGATATTTTGTTAGAAAAAAGAAAAGTTCCTCAAGGAAAATGGGCCGCCAAGGAAATCTGTTCACAGGATCAAATTAATACACTCTTTCTCTAGACGAAGAGCGTCGTGTAGAGAAAGAGTGGCAAATACAAAACTTAAAGTTGAAATAGCAAAAAGAGGAGAAATAAATGAGAATAAAAATAGTAATGATGATTTTTCTCTCGTTTCTTTTTAGTGCTAGTGTAAAG
>CALMPX010000157.1 GCA_937871355.1 uncultured Bdellovibrio sp. | reverse complement strand
CCTCGCGAGACCGAGGTCGAGCGAAGGAAAACTTAATAAATGATGATTGAGTTTTCAGGTTAATTTTTTTTATTTTTTTTAATTTTGGAAGAGGGTTTGGATACCTAATGCGGAGGAATACATACCCCACTGCGTGTGTCCTACACCGGGAACAGTGACGAGCTGGTGTTTGTGACCTGGGAACTCAAAGTCTAAAGAAGCTTTGAAATTCGTACCTCGTAAAAATCGATATGGTCCTTGAAGTAAGGCCGGGCACGTTAAATCGAAATCTTCGGTCAAAGTATCTTGTTCACCTAAAAGATAAACCACATCGCGATTTAAATTGTTTTGAATGGCAACATTTTTGGGAACCTGGCTCATATAAGTATTTGTTTTGTCCATTCCATATTTGTAATCGTTATAATCAGCGCAGCCTGGATTGATGGGAATAGAGAAAATGCCTGGTTCATTCGGATTTAATCTTTTATTACTGAGGTAAACATACGATCCAGGATTAGCCACGATAAAGCGGAAATGAGTGGTCGGATTTTGTAAGTCAACTTGTGTTCCCACCGCGTATCTTTGTGTTAATTGTCCACCGGCTGAGTGACCAGTTAAAGTAATCTTTTTTAATTTTGGAAAATGAGTTTTATTTTCTAATAAACAAATAAACTGATCGATGACTTGAAACGCCGATAAGTTTTTACTATTGAGAGCCTGATCACCTCTGAGCCAGCCTTCATCGGTCCACAACAATTCATTTGATGGAGCTAATGGAGATTCAGTGTCAGTGCGATAATGCGGCGATATGACTAATGTACTACGATCTACTTTTTCTTGATTCGCCAAAGTTTGCATCGTGTTGAAATAAGTTTCAAAGTTCAAAGCTGATCCGTGAACGACGATGATGGCTTGTTCAATCTCAGGATTGATTTGATCCAAAGCGAAGTTGGTCATGTAAGAAAAATATTTTCCATCTTTGAATGGTAATGTCGCGTAAACTTTAGATGTCGTCTGAGCAAAAACGACATTTCCTAAAAACAAAATAGCTAAAAATAATTTCATAAATTTCCTATTTATTCTTCTGGAGCAAATCCGCGTCTCATGGTGTTTTCAGTGATGACGATGGGTTCAGTGAATTGTTTTAAATAGTCTGGGCCACCGGTTTTAGAGCCAATACCTGACATTTTATATCCGCCAAACGGGTGGCGATCAACCATGGCTCCGGTGATACCGCGGTTAATGTAAATATTTCCCGCCTCTAATTCATTTTTGATTCTTTCAATGTTGGCCGGAGAACGACTGAAGGCTCCGCCGGTGAGGGCATATTCAGTTGAATTAGCGTAATCTAAAGCGGCATCTAAATCATCGGCTTTGATTAAAGCGATAATCGGACCGAAGAATTCTTTTTGAGCCAGATCATCGTTATATTTAATATCAGAGAAAATAGAAATAGGAACGAAGTAGCCACCACTCGGTACATGTCCTTTAAATAAAAGTTTAGATTTTTCTGTGCCGGTTTTAATTTCTGACATCAAACGGAGGTAGGCCTCTTCATCGACTACTGGACCGTAGTAGCCCGCAGGATTTTCTGCCGCGGAGACTTCGATCGAACGAGCCGCTTCGACCAGGCGTTGCGCGAATTTATCATAAACATCTTTGAG
>CALMPX010000156.1 GCA_937871355.1 uncultured Bdellovibrio sp. | reverse complement strand
TCAATCAAAATCTTTAGTCAAATCATTTGGTGATTTTAAAGCTGTTAATGAAATCGATCTTACTTTGAATCAAGGAGAATGCTTTGGTTTGCTAGGCCCTAACGGAGCAGGTAAATCAACGTTCATTAGCATGACTTACGGAACCGTTTTAAGAACAGCCGGAGAACTGAAAGTTTTTGGCTTTGATCCACAGACGCATAGTCGTGAAATTAAAAAACGTTTAGGAGTTGTGACTCAAGATAATGCATTAGACGAAAGCTTAACCGTTATCGAAAATATGATGATCTATGCCGCCTTCATCGGTTTGCCTCAGGCAAATCGTAAAAAACAGGTCGAAGAACTTTTAGAGTATATGAATTTAGCACACAAAAAAGAGGCCTTAATTCAGACGTTGTCGGGCGGCATGAAGCGTCGTTTAGTCTTTGTTCGAGCGCTCCTCGGAAATCCGGAATTACTTATACTCGATGAACCTACGACGGGATTAGATCCGGCCGTTCGTCATCTGCTATGGAATAAAGTTAAAGAGCTTCGTCAAAAAGGGACCACGATTATGTTAACCACACATTACATGCATGAGGCTGAAGTTCTTTGCGATCGATTAGCAATTATGAATCATGGAAAAATAGTCGCGCAAGGAACTCCGTCGAATATGATTCAGCAACATACACCAGGATACATGGGTCTATTTAAAGTTGAAGATAAAAATCAAGTTCAGAAAATCGCCCAGGAATCAAATTTTCACTTTCACGAAGATGTCTCTCAAGTCTATTTAAGAACAAAAACATTAGGCGAACTAACTCAATTGCATGAAGCGAAAAAGCTAATACCACTTCAAATTCGGCCTGCTAATTTAGAAGATGTCTTTTTAAAATTAACAGGAAAGGAGTTATCAGGTGATGCTTAATCGATGGAAAGAATTTGTTCGACTATGTCTTCATATCACTTTACGAAATTGGACTGTTTATAAAAAAGATTTGATCGCAAACATTTCTCCGACAGTGGCAGATCCCGCTTTGATTATGGTCTCGTTAGGTTTCGGACTTGGGTCTTACGTCACTCAAGTTGAAGGCATGAGTTACATGCAATACTTAGCGCCAGGACTCACAGTAGCCACAGCATTATTCACATCATTTTTTGAAAGCAGTTATGGATTTTATGTCCGAATGACTTTTGAAAATGTATTCAAGGCTATGTTGACAACACCGATTGGCATTTCGGAAATTGTCTTTGGAGAATTATTTTGGGTAGGCCTTAAAGGTGGCGTCATGGCTGTCGGCGTCGCTCTGGTCTTGGCGATCTTCGGGATGATGTCGAATGTATTCTACATTCCACTTTTATTTATTGTGGGCTTCTTAGTCGCTGTACCATGTGGTGCTATGGGATTGCTAGCGACAGCTCATGTTCGAAATATTAATCAATTTCAAAGCGTTTATTCTTTTATTATTGCACCACTTTATTTTTTATCCGGAATTTTTTTTCCTATTAATCAAATGGCTAGACCCGTTCAATTCGTCGCCGAATTTTTTCCGCTTATTCACGGAGTTCGCTTAGCTCAAGCTCTATTCTGGGAAAAAAATATCGG
>CALMPX010000155.1 GCA_937871355.1 uncultured Bdellovibrio sp. | reverse complement strand
AATTTCTTTGTCTTCGTCTCTTGATTGATTTCCACATGAGACCAATAAGAAACAAGGCCTTCAAGAAAGTGATACCTACGAGAGTACTCATTATCAGATTTTAGCGAAAAGTAAGGTGGATCAAGATATACCAAGTCATAGTTTGATTTCTTAAACTTCATTATATCTTGGTTGTAGGCAATGCATTTCTTTTTACTGGTGATGACAGAGCGATTCACCATTTTTACGGCTTCTGCAAAATGGTCGGCAAGTTCCGTTTTTAAATCTTTTCTGCCATCATCGTATCTCATGCCAGTATAAGTAAAAATCCCTCTGGGTCTTTTCTTAATACAAGCTCTGCACAATGCAGTTAGCGCAATAGCTTTCTTGTATGGGTCGGTTATGAACTCAATGTTTGCCCATGCAGAATCAAGCCATTTGCAGTCTTTTTTTGAATAATAAATATTTGAAAAATTCTTTTCAATGAAGTTATTTTTGTCATCATTGAATGTGCAAATTTCTTCTACTTCCTCATCAGTCAAAATCGTTCCATTGTTTTCAATGAGTGCTTTGGCGATGAAATAGTTGAACATCAAATAATCATTTGTATCTACGGATTTACCGAGCGATTTCAATAGATATGCTACTGATGAAGTTCCAGAAAAAGCATCAAGACTTGTGCGGAAATCTAATTGCTTAAAAATTCCTTGTAGTGATGGCAGCAGTTTTCTTTTGCTTCCCATGTATCGGGTATCAGGAAAATTCAATAATGGTTCTTCATGAACCAATAGGTTCTCTGCTAAGTTGCTCAATCGCACCTCCATGTGCTTTTACTGCTGCTTAGACTAAGTATGGACTATGGTGGATCCACTGGGAAGATGTGGAAATTTTGACTCGGATCTTGGGATAGGAAAACGGTCTGGGCGGCATTACTTGCCCAGTTGTTGATCCAGCTATTATGGTTCTACAAGCAAAATAACTAAGGAATTATTTTGCTTTCTTAGCAGGTAGCTCAACGATATTACTGGCAATGGGGTCAAGAGTTAGCACTTCAGTGGCTCCTCTGGTTTCTTCCGCGAGCATACCCACGTAGAGCAATGTAGTAGAAAGCTGGTCATGTCCAACTATTGCTTGCACCTTTATTACGGGAACGTTTTGCAACAGCATCTGGGTTATAAATGTTCCGCGAATTGCATGGAACTTTGTCTGTCTAATCTTTAATGCCTTTTGATACTGCCGAATGATTTGTGCGGCTTTCCCATTTTTCCAGTCCTGAATACGCGGCAAAATATATTCACCATATTTGCCTCTCAACTTCATTAGACATTCTAACAAAGCTTTATTGATTGGAATTGTGCGGTCTTTTTTACCTTTAGTGGGCTGATGGGTTTCAGTCTTCCAGTCGTAGTTTTCTCTAATAAAGAGTAGTTTATTGTCCCAATCTACATTTTCCCATTTCATAGAAAATAGCTCGCCCGAGCGACAGCCAGAAAAATATCCAATAGTGTAAACGAATGCCCATTCAGGGTTTACCGTTTCGGCATACTTGATAAGGCTAATCATCTCGTTGTGTTTCATTACCGTGGGATAACTTAACTTTTTCTTACCACGAATATAAATCCCCATAGCAGGGTTATGCTTCATTCTGCCTTTATCAATCATGTATTTAAATACACCACGAATGAATTTAAGGATATTCACCCTCGTGGCTGATTTTACTTTTTCATTTTCATTCTTTTTTAAATCTTCACTATTAATGAAGTTTTCAACTTTTTCGCTTGTTAAATCACTTAACCAAAGTTTATTCCATTGAGCGGTATGTTTCTTTAGAGTGCTGATGGTGGTATCCATCGTATTGAAAGAAATTTTTTTGTCCTTATAGCGGCTTTCTAATTTTCCAAAATATTCTTCACACGCATTTTCCCAAGTCGCATCTTTACCTTCGTGCTTGAGTGCAAGTTGCGCCAATTCTTCTATCAGTTCATTTCGTTTTTGGATGGCTTGTAAAAGGCTGGGGATATTTCTTGCTCGTTTGAAAACTTGCTTTGGTGGCTTGTTTGCATCAACTTTAATTCTACGATAGACTCGTACATCGTAAATCTTTTGAGTAGGATGTCTGAAAATGCCGTCCTTCTCTTTGAACCAGCCATCAGCATTTTCCTCGTTATACTCAAGCTTCTTTTTATTAGAATTTTTACTGCTGTTGTTTTGGTCTTCACTCATAGTGCCTCACTCATCCCTTATCGTAAAAAACCCAAACAAAATTAAGGTTTAAGCCCACAAATTCAGTGAGAATTTTTTGACGACAAGACAATAGTCTTATTTTTTTGCAAGCATCGTTTCCATCATCGCCCTGAGGAGCTTCTGGTTGTCCTTAGTGAGTTTGCCCGCATTGTCTTTTATGTAATCCTCGTCAGTACTTTCCTTTTCCCAATTACGACAAAGCTCATAAAAGTATTTTGCTCCAATTTTTCCATAGAGGTCTAAATAGGGTTTCAGTCTTTCGCCCTTGGGACAATCGGCACGCCCATTTTCAATCTGGGAAATGTAGGAGTCGCTCACATCAAGGAGCTTTCCTGCTTGTTTCATTGATAGACCGTGTTTTTCTCTCAGGCTCTTTAAAACTCGTCCTTCTGGACTCACGATAATTTGGTTTGTTCGCTTACTCATAAGCAAACATATCGGATCATTCTTCCAAATTGTCCACAAAAAAGACTACACACTTACTTCGGCGCGTAGTCAGCGATGCCCAAGGGGCATCAAAAGGGCATCAATCGAAATTTTTGTAATAGGATTTTTGAGAATTCTAATGCGGGTTGGCGAAATTTTTGTAATGCAAATTATTAAAATCACTGGGTATTTTTGTAATGGACTAAAATCGGGCACCCAAATCTTATATAATCAGGGTGCCCTATAATGCGAGAAAAATGGTGGAGGTGGCGGGAATTGAACCCGCGTCCGCAAGAGCTCCGCAGAGAGGCCCTACATACTTAGTTTGTATTTTAGTTTGCTACGAAGACCTCTACAAACAAAATTCCTCGCAGCACTCCCCCAGTAACTCTTAACCTGTAGCGCTGGAGAAAACCCCTACAAGCGATCCGACATTATTGACGGAACTTAAATCAACATCGGCGATTCACCTAAGTTCCGTAGCAGAACTAAGCTGCTAGTGCGTAGTGTTCGTTTGAAACTACAAATTTGCACGTTTTGAATGGGTCCTCATGCGCCCATGTATGCTCCTCTTGCTTCACGACCCACGTCGAAGCCAGTACACCCCCACTTTTCAAAGAACTCTGTAACATGTCCCGCGGTTACGGAACTTATTTAGTGTAATCCACTTCATAAAATTTGCACAACGTGCATTTCAGTTTTCTTTTTTTAATCTAGGTTTTGATTTTTTCGAACGGTTCAAGATCAACCCGCTTTAGGACAAAATACCCACTTTTTACAGGATTTAAGCATTCGAATGTTTATACTAAATTTGTAAGATTGTGACAGAATTTAAGCTCACAAAAAAGGCTCAGATTAATCGGTGTCGTAATATTTATCATATTTTTTTGCTACTGATTTTTGCTGACGAAAACTAGACCTTTATCAAATTTTGTCATTTTGAGAGGGAGTTATCAACCAAATCCCCAGAGTTTTCCACAAAACACATGGTTTTCCAGTGCCTGTATGACACTGAAATCTGTAATGGTTTATGCTAAACTTAAAAAATATTTATGTCAGAAATTAAGCATTGTAGATTTTAGAGGCAATTGTATTTGTCTCTTTTTTGCTTGCTTTAGATGCATTACTGACCGGAAAGAGCTGAAGATTCAATTGATAAACACGCTCACCTTTATGAGACATGCGAGCAATTGAGTTCTCTTTGTGAAGAGCTTTTCTGAGTTGGCGTAGCTTGAACTTGATATCGTTAAATTCACTTTCCGTTAACGAAAGAGTTAATGATCCGAATTCGCGCTCATTGGGTTCATCTTGATAAAGTGATTCTAAACCTAAATACATCAACTGCATTTGTAATTTACGAATCAAAGCCGGTGGAATTTCTTCGGCGACTTCTTTAGGTTGTCCCTTAGTCATGATTCCTGTTTGAGGATCTTTAATCAGCTCACCACTTGATAATAATTGATTAAGCGCATGGTTGATTTCCGTTTCAGAGGCTTTACCTCTGAGGATGTTTTTCAACTGAGCCACGTCAAACGAGACCCCTTGTTGGTCAGCTAAAGCATAAATAATCCAGCCAATCCAATTGGGAACTTTGTCGAAAACTTTACGGTCAAATTCGCCATGTTTCAATTTTTGATCGACGCGGTATTCAGATAATTTTTTAAGGGCATAGTTTCGATCAGCCGGATCTTCGGATTGATTGAACAAAATAAGCAGCTTAAATTCATCGGTTTGCGACTTATTCAAGGAACAGGCTTTGGCGAATTTTCCGATCATGTCTTCGGATAAATTACGCTTACCTTCGATGATCATTTTCAAATAATTCGGAGACTTAATATCCGCGGCGGCAGAGAAAATAGCGTAATTATAGGGTCGCAACAAATGCTTGGTTGAATCCTTTTTGTAGCGATAAAAATCGGCTAAAAAAAGACGATAATCCATATAATCTGAAACCAATGGAGTATTTGAAGAACTATTTGAATTTGTTGTGTTTTGATATAACACTTCTGTCGAATTTTGCATTTTTACCACCAAAAAAAACCTCATGAAATTCATCTCATGAGGTTTGCGTTTTGACAACCAAAATATCCGCTGGTTGCCAAGCTTGATCAATATTAGTAACGAGAAAGCTCGATTTGTATTTCTTGGATATATGTTGAACCTGAAATGCCTAAAGAAACACTCGTTCCAACTTTATCTAAACGAACGCGTTCTTGTGGAACTAAGTCGATTTCATGTCCAGGATTTCTTTCGCTGGCCATGATGTAACCGTTGACGATTAAATTGGCGATTGTTGTCGCTGGGCTATTCGGAATGGTCGAAGCTGAAACCGAAACTACACGGTAACCTGAGTAATTTTGATTTAAGTTAAACAAGCGGCGTAAATCAATAGATTGATTATACACAGCACGGTTTAACGTGACACGTTTTACAACAGTGTTGCTGCTGTAATCTGGGTATGGATCAGATGGGTACGGGTAAGAAGGATAGTCAGGGTAAGTCGGAGCTGGATCGTATCCGCTGCCTGTATAACCACAATCACCATTGTTAACGTTGTCTCTTAAATCATTTTCTAAAAGATTGTTCTCGTCGTAACCGTTGGATCCATCTTGGTAGCTTCCAGCGAATAAACCGTTGATATAAATTTGATTCATTCCAGAAACATGAGTTCTGACAACACATTCACCTAAATCATTGTTAATCGCTCTTTGTGTGTAAGGACCAAAATTGTTTGATGGATAAGTTGGGTATGTCGGATACGTTGGGTACGTAGGATAAGTTGGATATGTTGGTTCAGACGGATACGGATAGCCTGGGTTGTGTCCCGGGTGTCCTGGATTATGACCTGGGTGACCGCCGCCATGACAATTAGGATCTGTTGGTACAGAACATGGATCATAATGCGGGGGCGGATTACCACCACCACCGTGACCTGGGCCTGGTGTTAATTGGGCCATCGCTAACGATGAAACAATTGAAGTGACTGATATAACTGACAAAATAGTCTTATTGAGACGCGATAATAACATAAAAATCCCCCGATTTATTGTTTTTTAAATAAGTACCCACGTACAAAGCAATATCTAGGCCTATGATTTTAGAGTCATAATGACCAAGTAAAAAAAATAGAAAAAGCGTATGAGATACGCTTTTTCTATGACTGATTGATGACGGTTATTTTAACCTTATTAAAAATTGGGAACGGTCGACTCAAATGTTTTCACCGCAGCTGGCGACAAAGTCGTTTTCGGAACTCGCGAAAGCACCATCCAAATAGATCCTGAGTCGATGGATAATTTCAATTTCACATCACCTTTACCGTTATTATTAACCAGGGTCACTTTAGAAACTGCTTTCGATAAAACCACTGATTTTCCAGCAGTTGAAGGTAAATTATAGTTCGACGACGGATCAGCATATTTAGTGGCGTCGACGGCTAATTCAGTTCCCGTTTCAGGAGCCAACAACGGAGTTCCTACGCTAAACACTTCATTATTGGCCGTTAACATTTGAACACCCATCGCAGATTTTCCATTGAGAACTTCGTATGACGAAGCTCGCACCGAAGAAATTCGAGCATCTCCGCCTATTCCTTGAATCGTGTTATAGATGTACGATGTCCATAATTTAAAGTTGGCATCCGTGATATTTTGTTGAATACGGAAATCATTATTCATATAACTTGTGCGGAAAATAATACGTGTATAGGCGCCTTGTAATTTAATTTTCGCGTAAGCATCTTCACATGAATCATCTAAACATTTTAAAAATCCACCTTGGAATTCCAAGTCGCCGGTGCTTGAAATTAATGATAATTTCATTTTACTACCGTCAGTAACAGCTTTTAATTTATAAATTTTTGTGCTTTCAAATTCGTTGGTCGCGATATCTAAAAGCATATCCGATCCGCTCTTTTTTAAACGCGCACCAGAAATAGCCGAAGCTAAATTTTTATTTAATTTTTGTTGTTCGCTACCAACTGTTTTTGCGGTATCGCGAAAAGCCTGCATCAAACCATCATCCGAGGCTGACGTGTAATTCAGATCGCCTGACTTACCACCTGTTAATACCGCTTTGGTCTCTTTAAAATCTGGGGTTGAAGATTTTGTCTCTTCTTTATTTTTTGATCCACTACCTGAATCGACCTTCGAACCTGAACCCGTATCGACTTTACCGATAGGAGCGGCTTTATCACCATTTTTTACATCAACAGGATTTGAAGTCCCCACCGGAGCACCATTTTTATCAACTACAACCTCACCAGGTTTGGTCGGCTGAGGAACTCCATTCGGCGTCGTTGGAGATTTTTCCGTCGTCGCCGGAGCACCGTCTGTGTTCACCGTCGGAACACCAGTGTTTGAACCAATCGTTGGAGTTTCAGATTTTTTTGAATCTTTACTTGATCCGCAACTACTGATGACAGCAGCACATAAGACGACTGACAATGTTGTCGCAAAAGAAACGCGTGTGACTTTGAATAACTTCATAAAACCTCCAAGAGTGGTTAAATATCTAATATGCTAATCCAATGCCCATCCAAATGAAATATAGAGCATTAGAGCGCTGAAAATCTCATAAAGAGACTATTTACGACATCATAAATGTAGAACTTCTATCTATCTCCAGGTATATTTCACGAATGAAAACTCCGTCCAACTCGAATTTTTACCAACTCAGCCCCGATGCGATTCTTCATTGTGTCGAGAAAAATGGATTCATCCCTACGGGTGAAATTATGCAGCTGAATTCCTACGAAAATCGCGTTTTCAATATTAAACTAGAGCCGAGTGATCATTATCCCGGGATCACTGAACTGATCGCCAAATTCTACCGCCCCGCCCGCTGGAGCAAAGAAACTTTATTCGATGAACACGCTTTCGAAGCGGAAATTAAACAAGAAGGCCTGGCTGTCGCGACGGCTTTTACTTTGAAAAATGGAACAACGGTTGATGAATTTGATGGAATCTATTTTACATTCTTTGAGAAAATTCGGGGACGACTGCTACAAGAGCTCATGCCTGTTCATTTCAAACATATGGGGCGTTGGCTTGGTCAATTGCACAACATCGCCGAGCGTACTCCGGCCTTACACCGTCCGACTTTGGGCCCCTCCAATGACAACAAATGGGATGTCTTAAATCAATTGTATAATCATGTTTCCCCTGAAGTCAGAGCGGAATACTTTGAGGCGGCTGAAATTATTTTTTCGCGTTTAGATGAATTGTTAAATGACACCAAGCTGATTCGCATTCACGGCGATCTTCATCGTGGAAATATTTTAGAATCGCCCACCGAGGGTTTTGTCGTAGTCGATTTCGATGATTTTGTGAATGGGCCATCGATTCAAGACGTTTGGATGTTGATGCCCGATACCGATTTTCAAGACTCAGATGAATTCCAAGAATTTGTTGCTGGTTACGAAGAACTCCGTCACTTTCCATTTCATGAATTGCCGCTGATTCCGCTTTTGCGTGGATACCGCATCATTAATTATGCGGCGTGGATTTTAAACCGCTGGACGGATCCCAGTTTTCCAAAAATATTTCCTGAATTTAATACTTATAAATATTGGGCCGAAGAAACTGAATCCTTAAATCGTATTGCCAGATCACTTTCTTTATAAAATAAAAAAGCCGTATCATTTTGTGATACGGCTTTGGTGATTCTTTTTTAAGTTGTGATTAGTTTTGTTTTTGTGCTTTCGGTTCTACTTTTTCAGCTTTTTTTAGTTTGTCACCTAAAGCCGCTTTTAATAAGTTAATATTCAATTTTCTTGATTCAAGGTTAGAACAAGACAATGTGGCTTCAACTGTTTTTAAAGCGTCTCCTTCAGTTTCAGCTTCAATTTTGAGACTTAAGCCAATGTCCACGCCTCGCTGAATAACATCTTCTGTGCTTTTTGGCGCAAGAGCGTGAGCCGATGTAATTGAAACTTCAACAACTTGAGCATTCTCTGATTTTTCACCGATTGATGAGATCGTACAAGCTACTTTTTTATCTTTAACTGAGTCTTGTAATTTCATAGCATCTGTTTGTAACTGACCATCAACCACAAACATTTTCCAATTTTGATTATCTTTTAAGAACATATCCTGACCTTCTGACGAAACAACTAATTTATCTGCTTTTAAAGTATTTAGAATTTGTTGTTTTTGTTTGTCTAGCGCTAAAGAGTATTCATTGTCTTTTCCTGATAATACTTTTAATTGTCCACCGACAAACATACAGCCATCGGCCCATTCGATCGATTTGATGTTGTGAACATTATCTGCAGCTAAACATGATTCAATTTTTTCCTTAGCGAAAAGATCCGTCCATTGTTTACAGATCGTTAAAAATTCAGTGTAAGCAGACATTTTTGACTCGATTGTCGAATCTAGATCTTTATTAACTTCGGTGACTTTCGAATATTGAGCCGAAATGCCAGAACGCCCTTCAACCA
>CALMPX010000154.1 GCA_937871355.1 uncultured Bdellovibrio sp. | reverse complement strand
GCAAATAAAGTTTTCCGTTAGACGGGTCCCATCCCCCCATGTCCGTCATCAGAATTTGACCCGGAGCAATTTCAACGGCAGTGCGAGGCATAACCGTGCCCTCGCCGTTATCTAATAGGCCAACGCAAAAACCCGGAGCCGTTTTAACATTGATTTTGGGAAAGCCGCCACAGTTGCCAGTTATTTTGTATTGAGGGGGTTCTTTGGCTAGGCGACGAAGGGTATTTTTTGTAACGTACTCGGCCGTTTCAGCGTCAGTGCCTTCGGGTGGGGTGAGGTTAGCGATCTCTTGGTGTGCGCAGCTGTAAAATAACAATAAAAATGCGCCCAGTATAAATCTATTCATTTGAACCTCGCCCTTGAATATTATAAGTTTAACTATGTCGAAAATTGCAGTTTACCCCGGAAGTTTTGATCCTATTACCAATGGTCATATTGATATTATCAACCGTGTCTCGAAGATATTTGATCATGTGATTGTGTTAGTTGCAAATTCTTCTGATAAAAAATATTTATTTTCTTCGGTTGAGCGTGCTGAATATGTAAGAAATTCTATTCAGGCTCAAAATGTCGAAGTGGCCATTCATTCCGGTTTAACCACAGAATTTATGAAGGTTAAAAAAGCTCAAGTGATCGTTCGTGGCCTTAGAGCGGTTGCAGATTTTGAATATGAAGGAACGCTGGCTAATATGAATCACCGCTTAGCTCCTGATATAGAAACATTTATGATTTTTTCTCGGCCTGAATATTATTACATATCTTCTCGTGGCGTAAAAGAAATGGCACGAAATAGTGGATCTTTGAATGGATTAGTTCCTGAATTTTTAGAACCCATTCTCATGAAAAAGTTAGCCGCAAATGAGGGGTTATGATGTTGTCGGCACGCGCACAGAAATTAAAATCTTCACCGACACTCGCTCTGATGGCGAAAGCCAAAGCGCTTTCGGCTCAAGGCCATGATGTCATTTCATTGACGCTCGGTGAACCGGATTGGCCGACGTACCCGGTAGCCGCTGAAGCGGGCATCAACGCGATTAAAACGGGAAACACCAAATACACTCCCGCTCAAGGTACAATTGAATTACGCAAAGCTATTTCAAACCGCACAAAAATTGATTTAGGTTTAGATTATAATCCGGCCACCGACATTGTAGTCACCAGTGGGGCAAAGTTTTCTATTTTTGCCGCTCTTCAAGTTTTATGCAATGACGGTGATGAAGTTATTATTCCCACGCCGTATTGGGTCAGTTACCCCATGATGGCGGAGCTGGCCGGAGCCAAACCCAAACTTATTTTCTGTGATGAATCCGTTCATTTCAAAATGTCCGCTGAAATGTTAGAGAAAAACATCACAGCAAAAACAAAAATATTTTTATTTTGTTCACCATCAAATCCAACCGGATTTATGTACAGTGAAAATGAACTTAAACAAATCGCCGATGTATTGCGCCGTCATCCACAGGTTTGTGTGATTGAAGACGATATGTATAATCGTCTCATGTTTAATGATCTGCATGTGGCTCCGCATTTATTGCAAGTGGCTCATGATTTAAAAGACCGCACGGTTGTGATTAATGGCGGATCGAAAGCTTATTCTATGACAGGCTGGAGAATCGGCTGGGCTCAGGGTCCATCAAATATTATGAAAGCCATAGGAGACTTCGCTTCCCAAGCGACCGGCGCGCCTTCAAGTATCGCGCAAGCAGCAGCCGAGCAAGCTCTGATCCACGCAGAACCCGATATTAAAAAAACCAATGATATGTTAAAAGCGCGTTTAGAATCAGCTCTAACTGGTTTCGCGACTATTCCAGAATTTAAAGTGTTTCGACCTGATGGAGCTTTTTATCTTTGGGTGGATATTAAAAAAGCCTTAGGTAAGAAAATCGGAACCACATCGATTTCAACTTCAGCTGATTTTTGTAAAATTTTACTAGAGAATTATTTTGTTTCAACAGTGCCCGGCGAAGAGTTCGGACACGAAGGCTATTTACGATTAAGTTTTGCGATTGATTCACAACGAATGAGTCAGGCGATTCAACGTATCCAAGGAATGATCGGTGATATGCAGTAGAAACTTATTCTGCAGGTATCCCAATTTCCCCGGAAAAATTTGTTCCCCAACACTTGAGTGCGCCGTTAACAATAGCGCAAGTATGAGTCTTGCCAGTTGAGACAGCTGTAACTCCAGATGAAATTATAGTTTTAGGTTCAGTTCGTTTTTGTTTTGTTCCGTCACCTAGTTCACCAAAAAAATTTTCTCCCCAGCACTTCAATGAACCAGTAATAATGGCACAACTGTGAAAAGTATTAACTGAAATAGCTGTAACTCCAGATGAGACGATTGTTTTTGGAGGAGTGATGTCTTCTTTGCCTTTAAAAACTACACCACCCCAACATTGAAGTGATCCTTTGATTACAGCACATGTTTTTCCACGTTCAAATGATATGTCTGAAACATCCGAGTCCATAATCATGGTTGGAGTATCGTTGTGCGATTTTTCCGTGGCTCCAATAAACAATTCATTAAACGTATCACCCCAGCAATTGAGTGCGTTTTTTGTTGTAATGACGCAAGCCTTTCCATCCTTTACAAAGACTTTTTTAACACCAGAGGAGATAACTGTTGTCGGTTTTAAGATTTTATCTTTTTTATTCATACTTCCTTTTTTAAAAAGATTATCTCCCCAGCATTTTAATGATCCTTCCACAACAGCGCAGGTATTGTAATCATCACCAGAGATATCGGTGGCTCCGGAAGGGATAACAGTGATTGGCTTCGTACGAATCGTCAAAGTTCCATCTCCTAGCTGTGCTCGAGAATTATCCCCCCAGCACTGAACAGCTCCCTTCACAATAGCACAAGTGCGATTTATGGCTGTAGTGACTAAAGTTACTTTTGAATCAAGAATTGTTATAGGCTTGAGACTATCTGTATAAGTACCATCGCCTAAATTTCCAGAATAATTTTGCCCCCAACACTTTAAAGTTTCGTTAATAATAGCGCAGGTATGATGATCATTCATCGATACTGATGTGACTCCAGTCTTAATAATTGTGACTGGCGAGATACGATTCAATAAGGTTTTGTTAAACTCAGAAGCATTAGAATTTAAATTAAGTTTACAGAAAAAGCCATTACAACCGGGATTAGAAAATCCATGACAATACCCACAGTTGTAAATCTTTTCATGAATGAGTTTATTCCATCCAGATTGGAGATCTGTATCTAAGCTGAAAGCAAAAGAAAACGGCGTGAGTAAGAACAACAAAACAAATGGTCTCATAGAGTTATATCGGCAAGAGCAAATAAAACTAAAGTCTAAGTGTTTCGAAATGAGATCATTAACGAATTACACGTTTAAATTCAAATGGACGAATCTTTGGACCGGCCTCAACTGTAGGCGTAGGTTCAGGATTCGTTATAACGAAATCTTGTGGTAAATTATTTTGAGCCACTAAAACCGGTTTCGTTTTTTCATTTTGCATATTTAGCGCTTGGATGAATTGATTGAATTCATCCAGGTTAATATTATTGTTCGAGTTATTGTTGGTTGTCGTCGCGGGTGAAGTGACCAAGGGAGCTGCTGCAGCCAGGGCCTGTTGAGCTTGAACTTGATTTTGCATTTTGGTCATGGCAACAGTGGCGTCGTTAGTCGTACGACGAAGTTCATTGGATTTTGTATCGAGCATATGGACTAGACGTTGGACTTGTTCGTCGGCTTTATCAGATAAATCTTGAAGAATAGCGATCTTGTGTTGGAGCAGTTGCAATCCCTTTGTAATCCGTTGATCTTCTTTTTTTTCTTTAACACGAAGGAAAACGGTGAATGATAAACCCAATACCAGGATAATGTTCAAACATGTTAGTACCATTAAAAAAATATTCATGCGGCTCCAACTTTTCAATTTTTATGCATCAGGTTCTAAAACTCTTCTTTTATTTTATGTCTCAGATTGGTTCATCACAAGACCGTTAAATCGTTTCTAGACTAAGATAAGGGAAAATATCAAAACAAGACTAAAGATGTATTACTAAAGAACGTAAAATGAATTACTCTGATACATATATGGGGAGTGCTATGTCTAAACGAATTCTTAATATTATACCTTTGGCCTTTATATTCGTCGGATTGTACAGCTGTGCACCTGTTAAATTTTCTAAATCAGATGCGATTGTTGTGAAAAACGAAATTGTGCCGATTGCCTGTGTACCGAAAATTAATGGCAATGCCATTTCGTTTACTTATACCAATACAACAAATCCAAATATTATTTCTCAGTGTAACCCCAGCACTGACGTGACCTACACGTGGACTGTGAAAAACGCATCCGGCACGGTGATCACAACTCCGGTAGCTGGTTTATCCGGAGCTAATCCTACAGAGGTTGATTTTACTCCGTTGGGAACCGGTTCATATTATGTTTTTTTACAAGCGACAGATAACAATGGTCACTTACCTGCCTTCAATTCATCAACACCGTTAGAATTTATCGTTCCTGGCGGCGGATTGGGAACTTTAGTTTGTGATCCAAAATTAAATACAACACAGACAAGTGTCGTTGTTACAAATGCTGATGCGAATCCAACAGTCGCGGCAAATTGTAATCCTGCAGCAAACACGCACGTATGGACTGTTTACAAAGGATCCTCTTTAGTCGTTGTTCCCGGTTTAGGTGGAGCCTCTTCATCGAATCCCGATTTCAAATCTTTAGGAGCCGGTGATTATCGTGTTTATCTTTACGCCACAGCAACGAACACCACAAGTTATTCAAGTCCAGCGTTGAATGTTAAAGTTGTAAATGATACGGATCCGGGTCCTGGTGGAGATATTCTGTGTAATCCACGTATCAACGGAAATTTAACGAGTTTAACAATTACTCCGTCATCTCCAAATCCACTTATTAGTTCAAGTTGTACTCCGACATCGGTTCAGTATAATTGGACTGTGACAAAAAATGGTCAAACGATTAATGTTTCGGGGTTAGCCGGATCAAACTCAAATCCTAACTTTTTAGCTCAAGGTGAAGGAACGTATCTAATATATTTAACAGCTTCTAAGCCAGGTATGAATCCATGGAGTGCCACTCAACCACTCGTATTAACAGTTGATAGTGGTGGCGGAAATACTAATTTAACTTTGAATTGTTTACCTCGTTTAAATGGAACGCAAGTAGCCGTAACGATTCCTACCAGTGGTATTAATCCCACAGTGACTTCAGGTTGTAATCCGTCGACGGTAACTCACACTTGGACAGTGACTAAAAATGGTTCGACAATTACTTTACCTGGTTTAGCAGGATCATCTTCAGTTCCAAATTTTATTGCAACAGGATTAGGAACATATCTTCTTACATTAAATGCATCGGCACCGGGTTATAATTCTTACGTGAGTCCATATCAATTAGAAGTAACCGTATCGAACGGAAATCCAGCGATCAGACATGTTACTTTCACGAAAAATGTAAATGTGACCGATAACAAAGTCGATATCTTATTAGTCGTCGATGATTCCAATTCGATGTTGCCAGAAAATCAAAGACTGGCGCAGAAGCTACAAGGTTTTGTGAATGATCTGACCGCTTCGGGTTTAGATTGGCAAATGTGTGGAACGGTGACTCGAGCTCAAACGATTAGTGGAACAGCTTATTGGGGTGCTTCGAAAAATTGGGTGGGATATATTGGATCGCCGGCTTGGATTTTAAAATTAGGAGCCGCAAATCCTTACGCGATTTTCACTGACACCATCAATGCGATTGGAGCCGGTTGGGCGGGAACAGATGACGAACGTGCGATTAAAGCCGCCTACACGAGCGTCGACTATGCTGCTTATAATAATTGTTATCGCGCGGATGCATCTCTGGCTGTGATTGTTTTGTCTGATGAAGATGAAAGATCTATCGGTGGTAATATGGCATTACAATATTACTATCAAGAATGGAAAGCTTTAGAAGCGGAAGATTACCCACAAGCTTTCGTGAATAAAGTAAAACAAAAATTCGGCGCAAATAAACCGTTTAGCGTGAACTCAATTATCGTTAAACCAGGTGATACCGCATGTATGGCGGCGCAAGATGCCGGCGGGGCAAAAAGTCATTACGGTTACAAATATGCTGAGCTTTCGCAATTAACTCAAGGTTACGTCGGCAGTATTTGTGATGCGGATTACTCTCAAAGTTTATATTATTTCAAAGATAAAATTAAACAGTCGTTGTCTTCTATTGCGCTCGAGTGTGCGCCGGTAGGTGCTGTCAATGTTGTTATCACTCCGGCTATGGGCGGAGTAACATCACAAGTTGTCAACAACACTTTGGTTTTCACGCCAGCTATTCCCGCAGGAAGAACAGTGACGATCGGATACGACTGCCCGATGCATTAGTAGGTGCTAGTTAGGTGCCAGGTCTTATTTTATGAAGTTAAAATTGTAAACATAAGGAGTTGGAAACAACTCCTTATTTATTTCTGGCATTTGCGCAAACGCCTTATAATGAGAGTCCTAGTTAGAGCAATTATTCGCATCTCGTTTTGAATCGTTTCAGCAGAGTTTGCTCAAGGTGTTTAAAATTTATTGTTTATTATAGACAAATAATCTAAAATTAGAGCTAGGAAACCAAACAACTAAAGGGGAAAAAATGACAAAATTATTAATTTTAACTGCTATTGCATTTATGGGACTTTCGGCTTCTGCAGAAACAATTCGTTGCACAGACGGCAGTGGGCAATGGTGCTGTAAATCAGATGGGCAAATCCGCAAAGGCAGATGCTCAGGCGAAATGGTCGCAGAGCCGGCACAACATCAACTTAAAGGAAATATACAGCAAGTAAGCCCGACAGCAGCACCTGTTTCAGGTAAGTAATAGCCTGCATAGGAAAAATTTTTTTCGAATTAAAATAATTTAAAAAATAAAAGGGAGTTGGAAACAACTCCTTTTTATTTTTTCTGGCATTTAAAACGCAAAAAGCAGAGATGAACTTACTCAACTCTGCTTTACGAGCTTTCGGCAACTCTTTTTAAAAGGAGGTTCCGAATGCCGAATCATGCTAACACCTATAGATGGTTTCGACGTATTGGACAGGTAACTTTAGTGATTTTGAAAATAATTCTATTATTTTTAGAAATTGTTAGACGCTGTCTAGGCTTAAGTTAATTGAGCGCACTTTTCTTAAAATAAAAAAGGCGAAGATACCTTCGCCTTTTCATCAATCTAATCCTAATTTTAACGTTTTCTAAAATTTTAAAATTCTATTTAAAAGCGAAAGTCTATCTCGCGCTGTCTTTAATGAATGTCGTCATGTAATGACGAACCAAGTACTGAGCTTTGAATGGTTGAGTTTTGTAAGTCCAAAGAACTTCTTCAAAAGCTCCCCATTTGGCTTCAAGCATTTCTTCTTCCATAACGATGGTGGCCTTTTCCTGAGCATTTGGTTGTGGGATGGCCATATTACCAATGAAGTGGAAACGGACGCTGATGATGCCGGCGCTTTTGATCGAGAAGATCATTTTGTAGCCGTTACGGAAAAGCATAAAATCGGCATGAGTTTTAGCAACACCGTAAACTTTGATTCGACCCAATACAGAGGGTTTGAGTTCATTAAATTGAGCGGCGGCACTGGCAAAATCGTTTTTCAGTTTTAATAAAAACTGAATAGATTCAGTCACTAGAATACGTTGAGTATCTAATCCTAAATTCATATCAATCATGACTGATTTTTCAATTTGTTCATCGGCCGACACAAGCTCACGAATCCAAGTATTTGAACTTTGGTCGCGCGTTTCTTGGGTATTAGAATCGATAAAAGACTGATTCATAGAATTTAAGTTCATAAACACCTCTACTAGCCTAGTTTCTAAGCCTCCGACTATCCTTGTCAAGAATACACTGACCTATAGGGCCATTCTGATAAGGTTTGCGCATAGCGAAATTCAATCCTATAATACATGATTCACAAAAATGAGGTCCTTTTGACAGAGTCATATCTAAAAAATACTGCTGGAAAACGTTACTATCATTGGCTTGAAAGAGCCCAGCTGGGTCAGCTTGAGTGTGCGGTGATAAAATGGCCGACCCTTTTCCAGGATCATTTATTTAAAAATTTGATTCATGAAACTGAGTACTTGAAAAAGCACATCGTGCCTTTAGCTAAAGTAAATTCTTATTCTTATACCGATAATGCGAACAGCAGTGTTTTGTTTAATTTAGTTGAAGGCCACAAATACGTGCCAAACCAAAGTTATCTGCGTGATCTTTCGCAAACTGTTTCGTTGTATTTGAAAAACGAAACAAAATTAAATATAGCGGATCTCACGCAGATTGAATTGAATCCACCAATTCCGCGTGAAATTAATCCCCTTTACATCGAGAAAAAATACGAAGCCCGATTAGCTAAGGAAAACACAAAGCTGATCAATGTAGCGCATTGTTTAGGAGCAGCGACACAAAATCAAAATGAGCTTATGTTCTCGTACGTGATTTTTGAAATGATCGAAAATTTAATTATTTTGCGTGATAAGTTTCCTGAATTTAAAATTTATCTTGTTTTACCATTTTCTCGTCTTGAACCATTGGCTTTAGATCCAAAGTTTGATTACGCCATTGAAATCAATGAGCTTCATGCGATAGAGAGTGCTAAAAAATCATATTATTTAAAATCTTTAGAGGAAGAAGCGCCGCCGTATTTAGGACAAATGATTTTATCTGATCAAGTTCAGCAGTCAGATCAAGAGCGTAAAAAGACTTTATCTTTGAATCAATCAACTTATGATTACGAAAAAAAGATTCTCACTTTAGCGCCTGAAATTCCAGCCAGCAAAAATCGCATGGCTTTAGAAAATATTTTTACGGATCTCGAAAAAACAGACTTAGGCTTAAAAGCTAAAGGACACTCTAAGATTCGTTTACTCACTGATTTTTTCCAAAAAGAACAGAATTTGCAATTTAAGTTCGAATCGATCGATGCCGTTAAATATGGCGTCAGTTACGAAAATGCTTCAGGTCTTGAAAGCTTTAGTTCGTCGCTTTCGTTCTGGTCTGAGTTTACCTACAATTCTAAAACTTACCGTGTGCATAATTTCCAACATACTCAAGAGGTGATGTTTCGTTTTAT
>CALMPX010000153.1 GCA_937871355.1 uncultured Bdellovibrio sp. | reverse complement strand
CTCGTATCCCAGCTATTCAAAAAGCCGTTAAAGAATTCTTCGGTAAAGAACCAAATCGTTCAGTAAATCCCGATGAAGTTGTGGCTTTAGGAGCCAGCGTTCAAGCCGGAGTATTAGCCGGCGATGTTAAAGACGTGTTGTTATTAGACGTAACTCCATTATCTTTAGGTATCGAAACACTCGGCGGAGTCATGACTCCACTGATCGAAAGAAATACAACGATTCCATCGAAAAAATCTCAAGTATTTTCGACCGCAGCTGATAACCAACCGGGCGTGGATATCCATGTGGTACAAGGTGAACGTAAAATGGCGACAGATAATAAGTCGTTAGGTCGTTTTGAATTAACAGGAATTCCGGCCGGTCCTCGTGGAACACCTCAAATCGAAGTCACATTCGATATCGATGCCAATGGTATCTTGAATGTGTCAGCGAAAGACATGGGAACGGGTAAATCTCAACAGATCAAAATCACCGCGCAATCGGGATTAAGCGAAGAAGAGATCAAAAAATTAGTTAAAGATGCCGAAATGCAAGCCGAAGCGGATAAAGAAAAAGTTGAAGTTGTTCAAACTAAAAACAACTTAGACAATTTAGTTTATCAAACGGAAAAAACCATCAACGAGAGTGGCTCTAAAGTAACAACGGGTGAAGTTGAAGCTGCTAAAACAGCTTTAGAAGATGCTAAAAAAGTGCTTGAGAATAAAGAAGCCATTCGTGCTGATTTACAATCTGCATTCGATAAGCTTCAAGCCGCTTCACAAAAGGTGACTGAAGCTTTATATAAAGCCAGTGCCGCAAAAGGAGCCGGCGCAGACGCGGGTCCTGAGGCTCAAGCTGCTAAAAAAGAAGGTGACGACGTGATCGATGCTGACTTTAAAGACGTCAATTAATCTTTAAAAGAACAAAATAATTGCATCAAAACAGGCTTTAGGTAAAACTAAAGCCTGTTTTCATTTGAGGAGTCCCATGAAAAAAGAAATCAGTTTTTCAGCTGCATTAATTCTCATCGCTGTCGTTTCACGTTTAGTCACGCATGAATGGAACTTTACGGCCATGGGTGCGGTTGCAGTGATGGCGGGTTTCTTGATTTCGAGTCGCCCGTTAGCTTTAGCTACGGTGCTCAGTTCATTACTGATCTCAGATTTTTTTATTCAATTTCACAATACGATGATCGCTGTTTACTTGGCGTACGCTTTGATGGCTCTAATCGGAATTTTCATGTCTTCCGACAAAAAGTTCAGCCGAATCGTCGCCAGCAGCTTTATCGGAAGCGTTGTATTTTTTGCCGTGTCAAATTTAGGTGTGTGGTTCGAAGGTCAATTGTACCCACAGACTTTGACTGGATTAGTAAACTGCTTTGAAATGGCCATTCCTTTTTTCAGAAATGAAATGATATCAACCATGATTTTAGCTCCGACTCTTTATTACAGCTTCAAAAAGGTAGGCCGTACCTTTTTGGAAAGCAATGAGTCATTTAGCCGGTATAATTGATATGTCCGAGCTTGCGGTTAGGACGTTTTTCTTTCTTTCCGTACCAGTACAATTTTCCGTTCGGATATTTTGACAAAGACTCATTTAAAAATTGTTCATTCAATTGCTGATTCATTTTCGTTTGTGTACGAGTTCCGGCAATTAAATATTTACAGTTTAATTTTTTCGAATATTGAATAATTTCAGGTAAATTCAAATTCAAAACAGCGCGCAGATGAAGATCGAACTGATCAATATTGAAACCATCTAAAGTGATCATTCCCGTATTGCAAGGACGGCAATCAGCATCGTCGACATACAATCTATTTTTACTATTGAAAACATTAAAGGTCATAACACCGCAGTATTGAATGCCGCTCATCATTTTTTTGAGTTGTTCGACGATCGGTTTGAAATCTTTATGCTGAGTTGAGTTTGTCACTTGGCTGTAATTATTTCCGATGTGATTTAACGTCAGTAATGGATAAACCGAAAATTGTCCCTGTTTGTTGCGGGCGATAATAATGCGGTGTTCAGATTTGAAATTCAAAAATTCTTCAACAACAAAATGAGACTCTTTACCTTTGTGAGAATTTTTAAAAGTATTCAGAGATAATAATGATTTTATAATAAATGTATCTTGTTTGTTTTTCACGGGGAAACGATTTTTGATCACAGCTTGGCCTTTGAAAAAAGTAAACGCCTGATCAAGATCATCTTTG
>CALMPX010000152.1 GCA_937871355.1 uncultured Bdellovibrio sp. | reverse complement strand
CGAGCTAAGTCAGGTCGTTTCTTCGATTTAAATTCAGATCAAAAAAAAGCAGCTGTTAGTCAAACAGCCGCCGAAGCTTTAAATGCAGCCATTAAAATTTATGATTCGATTCTAATCCGTTTCCCTAAGTACGCGAATACCGATGCTGTTCATTTCAATATCGCATTAGCTAGCTTACAAACAAAACAAGTTGAAAAAGCTAAAGCGCACTATACAAAAATAGTAACAGACTTTCAAAAATCAAATTTATATCCTGATGCCTTATTAGAACTTGGTGAATTATATTATAATCAAGAAAACTTTACGACAGCTTTAGAACAATTTAAAAAAATCGAAGCTTTTCCTAAATCTAAAGCCTACCCTTACGGCGTTTATAAGTCCGCTTGGTGTTATTACAATTTAAAAGATAATGAGCCCGCCGTAGCTAAACTTAAACAAATCGTCGAAAGCAATCCGGCTGACACAACTGACACGAAAAAATTCAATATGCGTAAAGAAGCTTTACGTGATCTCACGTTATTCGTGGAAGAAAGTGTTCCGGCAGATCAACTTTATACTTTCTTTAGAAAATTGACCACGGATGCAGAATTAGGTGATGTCATCATCAATTTATCATCATTGTTTGAGTCCCATTCACATTACAAAGAAGTCAACGTTTTCATCAAAGAGTTCATTGAAAAAAATGAAATGAATCCTTATGTGGCCAAAGCTTATGTTAAATTGATTGATGTCAACGAAGTTTTAAAACAACGTGAAGCCGTTTTAGGTTACATGCAAAAATTATCTGACTTCTGCTATGACAGCAGTTTTGCGGCGGATCCTAAAGCGACAGAATCAAATTGTAAATCTGAATTTAAAAAAGTGAGCTTAGAGATTTCTAAAAAATGGTGGGATATTTGGTTGAAAAACAAATCTCATGTTGAATTCTCTAAACTCACTGAAAGATCTTTCGAAATTCTTTTATCAAAAGATGATTCATCTAATCCTGATACCGTTTCACGTTTTGCTTACGCCGAATTACTTTTTCAATTAGGAAAATTTGACAAAGCCAGCGAAAATTACGAGGTCGTCTCTTTAGATAAAAAAATTGATGCTGGAAAAAAACATGATGCGCTTTACGGAGCCATCTACAGCACCGATAAATTAATTGAAAAAGACAAAGCCAATGAGCCCACGTTTGCTGATCAACAGCAGCGCTTGACCATGCGCTATGTGAATGAATTCCCCAAAGGCGAATATTTAGAGCCTTTAAAATTTAAATTAGGTTTCTTAGCTTATCAAAAACAGGATTCGAATGAAGCATTAAAATATTTATTACCGATCGCTACAACCGCTAAAGATCAAAAATTAAAGTTAAAATCAGAAGATATCGTATTGGATATTTATAACTTAAAAAAAGACTTTAAAGCGATTCAAATCTTTGCCCAGAATGCGACCACGGCCAATTCCAGCGAAGACCGTAAAAAATTGCTGACACAAATTAAAGAAGAAGCTCACTTTTCACAAATGCAGCTTGATATGGATAAACAAGACGCTTCTAAAAAAATTGAAGCCCTTATGGCCTTCTCTACTGAACACAAAAATTCTAAACTATCTAAAGAAGCTTTGTGGCAGTCTATTTCATTAGCTTATGCTAATGGCTATGAAATTAAAGGCGCAGAATTAAGTTTAGCGTATTATGAAAAATTCCCACAAGATCCAAAAGGCTTAGATTCACTTAAAGAAGCCGTTAAAGCCTATACAGACGCGGGATACATTCCAGAGTCTATCCGTACTTTAACTCAACTCGCTAAAATTGAACCCAACAAAGCCGATTCCTACTTAGAAGTGAGTTGTGGTTTAATGCTAGTGAATAACCAAACAAAAGAGGCTCAGGGTTGTTATAAGTCTTTATTCCTTAAGGCTGACAAAAATCGTAAAATGCAAATTTTAACGAAAATGGAAGAAACATTAGGTAGACCTGACTCAAATTGAAGGTATGGAAGCTATTATCTTAAAAGAAAATATTGAACCTTACGCGACTCAATCGTTGATTTCACGTTCGCGTCGTTTTTTAAACGAGAAAAAATTCTCGGAAGCTTTCAATTTATCATTAAAAGTGAATTCTCGTCCGGTTGACTCGGATATCCGCGCCGAAGCGCGATTGATTCAAGCTGAAATTTTAGAAAAAGAGTTTATCAGTCAAAGTGTTAAAACGACAGAATCTAAATTTGCATTAGTTTTATCAATGAAAACGGAAAGACTAGATAAGGCCTATACGGCATACACTTCGACGATCAAAATGTCGAAAAACACTAAAATTCATGAGCAGGCTTTACGTGGTATTGACCGACTTTATACACACTTTATTGAAGCTGTTTCGACTATGCCTTTACCCTCAACCCTATCATCAACTGATCAAGCGGCCTTAAAAACGGAACTTGGTAAAATGACCACTCCATTTATAGCTAAAAAATTAGAAAATATCGAAAAAATTAAAGAAATTTCTAAAAATGTTGATTCCGTGAACGCTGTCATGTGGACAAGCTTAAGTGTTGAAAAAACAGTGGCTCCCCGTTTATCTTTCCCGGTGTCGACAAACTTAACCGCCTACTTACCGAATGAGTTAAAAAACTCCAGCAATGATTTTTCTCGTTTACCAGCGGAGTTCACTGAGAAAAAATGTGACGCCAAAAAAGCCACGGCTTCATCGATTGGAAATTGCATCTTAAGTAAAAAGTTTTCTCCAGCTGAAAAACTAGCTTTACAATTGACGGCAACAAAAGAAAATCGCTCTATGGGATTATACTACCTGAGTGTTATTGCTGATCTCAACAATCAACATTACAAATCATTATGGTTTATCGAAAAAGCACTTGCACTAGAGCCTGAAATTTCGATGTTTCTTTATCAAAAAGGTAAAATCGTTTATACTTATGATGGTATCGATGCGGCTTTACCATTTTTTGAGAAATCGATTGATTTAAAACGTAACTCAAAAGAGATTTCTCTGATTTCTGGATTAAAATCTTTTTCAGATAAAGATTTTATTACGGCGGCTGATGAAATGAAAAAAATGAGCCTCGAAGAGCAAGATAAATACAACATCTCGATTCTTTTAGTCGAATCAACGGCTCAAAAAGGAAACTCAGCTGAAGCGATCAAATTAGGTGAAAAATACTTAAGTACTTATTCTAAAAATATTGATATGTATTTAGAACTAGCGCGTATTCATGAAGAATTCCCCGAAAATACCGAAAGCTCTAAAAAGTTAGCCATTGAAAATTACCAAAAAGCATTAAACAAATCAGAAAACGTTGATCAAAAAGACTGGTTGAAAAGAAAAATCAGTTATTTGAGCGAGAAAAGCTAAGCGAGGCCAATATGAAAATATTAGTTGTTATGACTTTATTATGTTCTTTGAATGTTTGGTCAAAAACGAAAAAAACTCGCGATGTTCAAGAAGTTAACTTTTCTGAGATGAGCATGAAGGGAACGATTCGTAATCCTGACGGAGCTTATTTGGTGCAGAAAAAAGGGATCAAGTTCGCTCCACTACATGGCGTGCAACAAGATATCGATAAAAAGATTCGCGAAACTGCAGCTTACATTGATTAATTATTTTAAATATTAAATTTGACTGGCGGGGGCCGAAAAATGGGAATTTTACAGATTAAGCAGACAACAAATAAGGGACAAACAAAAGTTTGGAAGCTTGACTCAAGAGACAAGCGCGTCACTTTTGGTTTATCGCGTAAAGCCGGTTTATCATCGATTGATCCCACTCACTCACCTTTCCAAGCGGTTATTGAAGTGATCGATGGCAAATGGCATTTCATTCAATTTGAATTCAACTGTAAAAATCCGATGATGGAAATCAAGGATAGTTCACATATTCAGTTTGCCAATTCTATGCTTCAATTTCATATCATCGAAAAACCGGCCTTCGTATCCAATCAATTAGATACTCTTCATACAACAGGTCCATTACAACGTAAGATTGTTATCGTCAGTAAAGGTTCTCGATTATTACAAACGGAAGTTCTCGGAGTTAATGATGCTTTTCATTATGGTATTAATGGTACAAAGCACCTTATCCCTTTTAAACAAACGACA
>CALMPX010000151.1 GCA_937871355.1 uncultured Bdellovibrio sp. | reverse complement strand
TTAACAATCCTGGTAAAAAGAGTATAAACAAGACTTTTAAGGACACATTATGAACTCATTCTCAGACTTTGGTTTACTCCGCTCATTATTAACAACATTAAAAGAAAATGGCATTCACAAACCGACCGAAATTCAAGCCCAAGCGGTTCCATTGATCATGTCTGGCCAATCTGTCGTTGCCGTTTCCGAAACGGGCAGCGGTAAAACTTTAACTTATGCTCTCCCCATCCTGCATGCTATTAAAACTTTAGAAGATAGCGGAAATCCTGTTACCGAAAATGCGACTCCTCGTGCCGTTATTATGGTTCCGACCCGCGAACTGGGTGAACAAGTCGCTAAAGTTTTTAAAGTTTTTACCCATGGCACACGTCTTCGGGTTCGTCCCGCTTTAGGTGGTATGGCTTTCGAGCAAGCACGACGTAATGTTTCATCTCCGTTCGAAATTTTATTGGCTACTCCGGGTCGCTTGGTTCAGCTCATTGAAAAAGATCTTATTCAATTACATGATGTCCGCATGCTGGTGTTTGACGAGGCCGATCAAATGCTGGATCAAGGCTTCTTGCCAAATTCAGATTACATCGTTGATTCATGTCCCAAAGATGTTCATCTTTCATTATTCTCAGCCACTGTATCAAAAGCCGTACAAGAGTTAATGAACACCCTTTTCTCCAAAGCTGAAGTGCTTCGTAGTGAAGGTAGTGGCAAAGTGACAAAATCACTCGTGACAGATAACCGAACTGTGGTCGATGGAAAACGTTGGCCGGTTCTTGAAAAAGTTCTTCGCATTCCGCTTAAAAAAAATCAAGGTGGAACAATTCTTTTTACCAATACTCGTGAACAATGTGACAAGTTGGCGCAAGAACTTAAAGATCATGGTTACGAGTGTGCCGTTTATCGCGGTGAAATGGATAAAAATGAACGACGTTCTAATCTTAAAAAATTTCGCACCGGAGAAATTGATTTATTAGTTTCAACTGATTTAGCCGCCCGTGGTCTTGATGTTGATCACGTTGGACGAGTTATTAATTATCATCTTCCTGAACAAAAAGAAAATTATCTTCACCGTGCAGGCCGTACAGCGCGGGCTGGTCGCTCCGGCATCGTCGTTAATCTTGTGACAGAACGTGATCTGCGCCTGATCGCAAGCATCGAAGGCAAGAAAGTCGATCACAAAAAAGGCCGCACCGATAACCCTTTCCGTTCAGCTAAAGTAAAAGAAGATTTTCCTGAAACAAAAGTTATCGATACGAAAGTTCACATCAAATCCAATGAATACAAAACAAAATCAACGTTAGAAGCCAATGGCTACGAGAAAAAAACAACGAAACCAGCTTTTGATAAAAAATCTGATAAAAAGAATTTCAAAAAATCAGCACCCCGTATTTCAGCCAAAGATGAACGCTATGAAAAATTAAAACCAAAACCAAAGCCAAAATTTGAAGGGCAAAAATCAGTTAAGGGAAACACCAAGTTTCTTAAAAATTTGAAAACGGGAAAACGTCCTTCGACTAAAAACACGTAGTGGATTTTTCATTTTCAGCGCTTTTTTCAAGTCTCGTATTCAGCGCTATCGGCCTGTACTTTTTTAGAGAAGGTCAGCGACATAACGACATCACCGTGATGTTAACGGCTGTGGCATTGATGGTCTTTAGTTACTTCACGCACGGTCCACTTGCCGACTGGGGCGTTGGAATTTTGCTATCCGCTTTAGCTTATCAATTACTTCACGGATTCTAGAGTGACAATCAGACCGCTTTTCTGATAGAAGATAAATCATGGTAAACAACGACGTTATTCGCAGTGTTCGCTACATTCTAAATGTGGGCGCACAACAAATTTTAGAAATTATGGCTCTGTCGGGACTAAAACTGAATTTGACCCAAGTGTCCGATTTTCTATTAGATGAAACGGCACCGAGCTACTTGCCTTGTGATGATCTGGTCATGGAGCACTTTCTCGATGGACTGATTTACCTCAAACGCGGGAAAGATGAATCTCGTCCCGCCATGCCTTTTGAATTTCCTATTTCTAATAATCTTGTTCTCAAAAAACTCAAAGTGGCCTTCCAACTTAAAGAAGAAGATATGCACGATATTCTAAAACGGGCCGACTACCCTTTAGGCCGCGCTGAAGTCAGTGCGTTCTTACGAAAACGCAATCACGAAAACTACCGCGAATGCGGCGATCAAGTTTTACGTTATTTTCTTAAAGGACTAGCCCTGAGAGAGCATAGCTTTAAACCGGCCTCTTCTAAAGTCTAAGCGGCCATAAAACCAGATAAAATCTGTATTCGACTGCTGATAAAGACTTTTTGTTTCAATTTGGATCGATTGAGGCTGTTTTTTCAGAACATTAAGCTCATGAAATTTTTTATTTAGTCCGATAAAAAAGTATGAAAAATTTATTTAAACTATCAAGTTCTTTACTTATTTTAGCATTATATTCTGGTTGTACGCGAATTTCAAATTTAGATCTTTCAAGCCTAGATAATGCGACACAAATACTGGGGCGATGGGAAAGACAAAATGATTGCATACCTCATGATCAATTCACTGGTTACTATGAAAAAAGATTTTTCACAGTTGGAAAAAAAGTGATGGTGCAAACTAACGAAGTTTATTCTGACGTTGGATGTACACAGCTGAAAACATTATCTTTTGACTATTTAACTTATACTACGCCTGAAGGAAATTTAGATGAGATCAAAGCTCTTAATTTTACTGTCCACGAAGGTTGGGTGGTCGCCTATGATCAATATACATTAAATATAATTAATAATGCTTTAGGAAACACAACTTTATTGGGTATGCCATTTCAAGTTTACAACAATACAGCAACTATGTCGGGCTCGTTTAAAATAAATTCTTCATCGAATCAATTTTCAGTCAGTTATCAGCACTCCGACTTAACTGATCCTGATATTTATGACCGCGTTTCTCAAGCTACAGAATTGACTGAAACTTTAGGCTTTTATTCGACTTGCTCCGATGCGCTTGATCCTTCGAGTGATCTGTCGATTCGAGTGATGACAGACGGAAAACATTTAGTAGTCGATTCGCCACGATTTACTTCGCACGATTCTACATGTACCGGACCTGAACTTGATAATTTATCTATCAGTCAATCATCCGTGATCGGAACCGATGGTCCGATTTTAGCGGGACAACTTCGAGTGGATGCCACACACCTGGGGACCTATCTTTCCTGGGCAAGCAATCCGCCTTCAGATCAAGATATGACTAATAT
>CALMPX010000150.1 GCA_937871355.1 uncultured Bdellovibrio sp. | reverse complement strand
AGTAAATATTTGCATACTTCGATACTGTCTCAACGTGAAACAAAATACCGACCATAGTCTTAAAAAAACACAACAGGATCGAACTTATTCGCTTAGAGCATTTAGTTTCAAAACGAGTCTCCCGATATGTGACGTAGTCATAACAGGAGATCCGCATGGAAAAACAAAAAAAATTAGGTTTTATTGGTTTGTTTTTAATATCAGCCATTGCCACAACTTTGGTATTTCAAAATTGTTCAAAAGTAAACTACAACGAAATTGCTCAATCAAAAGTGACTTCCAGTGGGAAAGTGGACCGCGTAATCAGTTTAAATCCTACTTTTAATACTGAAAACTCTGATATGAAAGTTTTATTCATCGTCGATGATTCCTACACGATGAGCCAATCACAAGCTCGCTTGTCGAATGCCATTGATTCGTTGATTAATCCTTTATTCGGTCGCAATGTGGAATTTAAAGTGGTTTCAACTTCAGGTATTCCGAGTAACGAAGTCGACTACAACATTGATCGTAAATATTTCAATCCTAATGGGACTGAAATATCTGCGGCTCAAGCTGCGGCTTCTCAAAACTATGTTATCGATAACACGATCACAAATCGCACGACAGATCGTCATCCAAAAATCGCTTCACTGAAAAACTACACTCAAACGCAATTTAACAGTATTAAATCTAAAGTTAAAACAGCGATTTTAAATGTCGGTGTGAACGGTTCAGATATAGAAGAAGGCTTCTGCCCCGCTGTACGTCAATTATTTGATTCCTCAGCTTCAAGCTTTTTCAAAAAGGGCGACAAGGCTGCCGTGATTTTTTTAACAGATGAAAATGATTCAAGTGTTTTTTCAGCCTGCGTCTCTGAATACAAACAACAGATTTCAAACCATCCGGTTGTTTATTACTCTTATTTAGAACAACGAGCCAAATTAGCTTTAGAATACCAAGCCGTGCGTGACGGTGTGACCACATGGATTCCTGTTACATGGGGTGTGGGATTACCCAACGGACAATATTTCAATGTTGGTACAACTTGCAACCCGAGTGATATTTCTATCGCAACAAAAATTATAACGGACAAAGGTTATATTATCAGAAATGTTTCTTCATGTGTTTACGAAGCCGTTCAGTCGACTCGATACGGAGCCGACTTGGGTGATGATGGATCAAACGCAAGTAAAAATCTTTGCCAATCTACGGTCGTCTTCCAAGGCGTGACATTTACTAATTTATATAGCTACGTCACCGCTTCAAATTTATCAGCTATTGCCGGAAGCTGTCAGAAGGTCACACAGCCGGCTAATTCTATTACAAACATCATGGGTGCCTATACTTCAGTAGTAGAAAGTGATTCGGCCGCCGTGAATACGCAAGATTTAGAAAGTGCTTTGATTAACAAATCGAATGAATTATTCGGTAGCGGCTTTATTTACGCCAGCATTATTCGTAAAAGCAATGAATCCTGTGCCCTACAAGCCGGTCAATCTTACGGCGTAAAATATGAAAATTTAGCCAACCATCTTCCTAATAATTCCGTGGTTGAATCTCTTTGCGCGACGAACTTCTCAACAGTTTTATCGCAAGTGTCTCAATTTATCGTGTCGAGCGCGAGCAATAGTTATGTTGTACCAGGCTTAGTTGATAACGAAGTGATCTTAGCCGTCGCGGTCAAACGCAACGGTCAAGATACAGTTTTAACAAGTTCTCAATTTGAAGTGGTCGGAAGTACAATTACTTTAACCAACTTTGTACTTCAACAAGGTGATACGTTAGAAGTGAGTATCGGAAAACTGTAATTCTTAAGTTCTCAGCTTTAAAAAACATGTTAGAAAAAGGCTACCTGCTGCTGACAGCATGTAGCCTTCGATGCCTCCTGATCTCAGCAAAGCATCTCGCTAAATGGAAACGGCCGATTTTAAAATTTTACACGGGTTACTGGGGACCGGCAAACCGCTCCGGAGTTCCCGCGGAAATTACTTTACTAGAACTCAAACAGAAATAGTAAAGCCATCTCAGTTTTCATGTATTACTGAATGATATGCGATAACACATTATCGTATGTGTGGTGCATGACATTGCGGTAGTTACGAGTATTCAAATGGAAAGCATCGTGAACAACGTACAACCAGTTAATCATGCTCGATTCACTGCTCGGGAAATTTATATCTCCACCGACAATGCTTGGATCACTCCATGGTGAAATTTGACCCGGAGGCAAAGTTAGACGTGCGGGGTAGTTTTTTTCAGGCACTCCATCGTAGTACTGTGCGAGTCCTAAATGATGAATATAAAAAATATTTTTTTGATTGGCGATCGGAACCATAAATCGAGAAAAGCATGCTAAAGAGCGATTGATTCTTAACTCTCTCGGACTTCCCATTCTTTCAAAAATCTTTTTATACAAACCAATTTCATGATTCGGTTTAAAGTGTGGAAAGTCATATCCTGATAAAATAATTTTGATGTCAGGACGAACCGTTAAATAATTATTTAGAATTTTTTGAACTGTATTAAAAGTGTCCGAGAATAATTTTAATTCTTGTTCTGGCGTAAAATCTTTATTCCAATGTCCCATCAGGTCATTTCCACCCAATGATACATACAGATATTTAAGACGAGGCGTGTTTTTAAGAAACTTAATCACGCGCTGATCCTGTTTCGATCCAATCCATTCCCCTGCTTCAACACCCAACTTTGTTGTTCGCAAACAGCGGTTATCTTCAATGATTTTCGCCTCAACGTCTTTAATCATTTTTCCCATACTATTGTAAAGACAGGGAAAAGAGCCCCAGCTGTCGCCTACGACGAGGATTTTATCCTTAGCACTCATAATCTCAACTTTATTCTCTTTATCTAATTGAGGATTGTTAGACTCTTCGATCTCGCGGATCTGAGCCATAACCACAGAATCTTCATCTTCTAATGATGATAAGTCAGAAAAAGTTTGAACACTGTTTAGCTTTTCTATTTTTTGTTCATTCGATTGAACGGCACAACCTAATTGTGAAAATAAGAATAATATCAGTGCGACGCGTACGATGTGATTTTGCATTGTATCCTCCGATTGTAGCGATGCACGAAACTTGTCTGTGCATGAAGCTGGCCATTCGATACAGGATAATAAATATTAGAGTAATTGTCCTACTAACTAGACTCTATTTTTATGAATTGATGTAATTTTGTTTCTTAGTCGAGTCTAATTTAAATTTTTCAAAGGCGTAATTAACGAGTTCAGTGATGAGATCACTGTACTTTAATCCAGTCGCTTCCCACATTTTCGGATACATCGAAATTTTTGTAAACCCGGGCAAAGTGTTTAACTCATTCACAACTAAACTTCCAT
>CALMPX010000149.1 GCA_937871355.1 uncultured Bdellovibrio sp. | reverse complement strand
GCCAGCGCATTTTGAGTGCCCCCAAACTTGCTCCCAGAGGGGTGGTTTGAGGTAACGATCTGGCAGCATGTAAAGATACTTGTCTAAGCCTATCTCGAGGTAGGGCGCATGTAACTTTTCACGTAGGCATTTAACAATACTGCTTTTGCCTGCGCTCGATGTTCCGTTAAGTAAAATAAGTTGAGGTTGCATAAATGAAATTTTAAATGGCGGAGTGGGTGGGATTTGAACCCACGGTACCACTTTTGGTAGTACGAGTCTTTAGCAAAGACTTGGTTTAAGCCACTCACCCACCACTCCGCACGAATAGTAGTCTATATCAGCTTAATTGTGCCTCTTTTAAAAGGCGAACGTCTAAAGTGCCATAACGTTTTTACAGAATCAAGGAATGCTGTAACACATTCCTTGATTTTGGACCGATATATGGTTACAACTTTCTTTCACAATTATATTGCTTAATTTACGACGTGCGGTCGTAGCTCAGCTGGATAGAGTACTTGACTACGAATCAAGTGGTCGGAGGTTCGAATCCTCCCGTCCGCACCAATTTTTTTCTTCTCATCGTAAAAAAACCCTTTGCGGGTAGCTTAAATAATAAGCTTATCGTGTCACTTCGTTTTTATACTTTAAGTTTTTTGTTTTTTTTGATCATATCTGAAACAGGTCGTTTTTGAACGAACGGGTGGGTTTTAGTTATATCATAACAAAAAAAGGACACTGTAATCCATGGAACGCGCACATCGCCCAGTCAAAAACAAAAAGTCAGAAAATAATGAAAACTACTGGCATAAAAAAATAAAAACACCGATTGGTGTTCTCGATTTAGTCGCTAATGATAAATCTTTAGTTGTTGTTCAAATGAAAAAGCATTCGCATGATCATATGGCCTCGTTAGAATTAAAAAACGGGGATGATCATAAAATTTTAAAAGCCACCGAAAAGCAATTAAAGGAATACTTTGCCGGAAAAAGAAAGATTTTCGATTTGCCATTAGAGTTTAATGGGACTGATTTTCAAAAACAGGTTTGGAATGAGTTGCAGAAAATTCCCTACGGGAAACACATCACCTACGGCGTACAAGCCTTGCAAATTGGTCGCCCCAAGGCTGTTCGCGCCGTCGGAGCCTGCAATGGCAAGAACCCCATTTCGATTATAGTGCCCTGTCACCGAGTCATTGGAGCCTCTGGAAGGTTGACGGGCTACGCTGGAGGCCTTTCTGTTAAGCAGTATTTGTTAAAATTAGAGGGTATAAGGCTCTCATTTTAACAAATTATGTTTTTCGCTTGAGAAAGGTTGTTCTTTGTCTGGAATTTTAGTTGAATGCCCTCATTCATAAGGAGATTCTATGAAAATGGCGCCTGTCTTGATTCTTGGGTTATTAGTTTTCACGACTTCAGCGTGGTCGGCTGATAGGAAATTTGCGGCAGTAGCGAATTCTTTTGGCGCTCTTTCGAAAGTGATCGATAATCATACTCAAGTCACTGGGGTAAATGAAAAAGCACGTAAGCTGACTCCAAGCGCGGAACGCCTGGGTCAAAATTTAGAAAATGATCTTGAAACCTGTGTGACGACCGAATTGTCAGCTCCGCAAATCGTAAAAATTGAAAAAGATGGCGTCAGCACAGAATTTAAAAATTACCATATTCGCATGGAAGGTCCTAACTGTCCGATGGAAATGGAAACCATCATGGATACTCAGCAAACCAATGCTGAAGAGATTATCGGAGATTTCTCAGCGCACATTATTTTAAAGCAGCCGGATATGATTAAAAAATACAATGTGGTCGAAGCTAAAATTCAAGGCCACATTGTGACACGTATTAAACAAGTTGGAAATATGTTAAAAACATACGTTGAAATCGCCATGACGGGATCAGGTGAATCAACGGTGATTGGGAAATTCTCTCAAGATATGAAATTCATTTTTTCTTTTGATATGGATCCGATGACTTTTGATATGTCTATTCTGACTGAAAATTCAGGTTCAATTAAGTACAATGGTGTTGATAATAAAATCTATGGTATGACGAAGATGTCAGGCTTTGGTGGCATGGGTGGAATGGAAAAGAAATACACCTATAACGGAGCTGATATTTCAGAGACTGATTTTCAAATTTATTCTGAAGGCTTCATTCTTCCGGGTATGGTCGAAGAAGAAGATCCTGCTGCTCCAGGCACTCATGTTTTGACTCAATGTGAATATGCTGTGTATGAGAAAAATAAAGTGAATGCCGATGATTTAAGAACATTAATGACTCAAGGAGTGTCTTCTAAAATTACTCCGGTGACTTCGGGAAAAACTTGTGGCCAAGATTCAAAACAAAATTTTTCTTATAACGGTAAAAGTTATTCGCAGGATTTAAAATTTGATAAAGAGTGGATTAATTATTCAGCGGACTTTTTAACGGGTCCTGAGCACACCTCTTTATTTCTCATTTATCAAGATGAAGTCCCTCAAACGACTGAGTCAGATGAATTTACGATTGGATTACAATGCAAGCCTGTTCAAGTTTGCCATTAATCATCTTGATCATTGCACTATTTTCGCCGCGGCTTCAGGCCGAGGTGAAAATAGTTGATCAGAGTCAGATCTTAGATAGCTTATTCGTCAAAAGTAAGACTCCGTTTGAACAAGCTTTTCATTGTAGTCAGCCTAAAAATTTTTTTATTCAAGTTGGAAAATGTAAAATCAGTTGCAGCGATGACATTTGTAAAGAAACTTGTGCGTCGAACAATACGGCGGAGGCTGTTGCGCAAGCAGAAGATTGTACCGATGATTCAGTTCAGATTTATACATCGATGGGGCACGTTATTCCTGTTTTGAAATCAGATTATGAGCAATCAGGCCATACCATTTTATTATCTGTGTTGAAACAAATGGAAAATTTTTATGAACCTATTGATCACATTAACATCACTCGCGTGTGGAGTCTCTATGGAGGCAAATTGATCGAGGGCGGTAAGCTCGTCAGTGTACCCACGGTGAAAGTTTCATTCGAGCTTTATCCTGAAGAAACTATTCCCGCAAATTTTCCCACAAATTATTCGCACCCCGCGGTACTTATGGAGCTTGAGCTTGATTTAAATCGAAGTGGTTTAGATCAGCTGATGTATCTTTATCCATCTACCAGCGAGCTCAGTAAAACAGATTTTGTTTTTAAACGAAAAGGATTTATTCATGCCCTCTTTTAGATTTTTTATTTTTATTTTTATATTTATGACACAGCAGGTATTTGCTAGCACCAATGGTGGCTGGGTGAGCTCCGGAGGAGAAATATTTAAAAATGCTAAAAATCCATGGTTTGTGAAGAACACAAAAGATGTTTATTACTGTGTTCAGTTTTCATCTGCAGAATTTTCTATAGATGAATCTCGTGCTGTCGATTTAATTCATCAATCTCTAACATATTGGAAAGAGCAATTTAGTAACAACACTTCTATTGTAGTTGTTGATCCTATTGTGACGTCGGAAAAAGTGGAGCTGAACACTCAAAACTTTATTTATAATAAAACCTGTAGCTTGACCGAAGATATAATTTTTAAATTTGGGTATAAAAATTTGAATCAAGATGAAATTGAATACTTAGGTGCACCTAATAAATATTTAGGGGTAACGATTCGTAAAAGCTACGATGAAATAAATTTAAAAGGCACAGGCGTTGTTTATATTTCAGGTGATCTCGGTAGTCAGGCCTATGTGAAATCTTCCGCCGATACGATAGATAAAGCTTGGCAATTTCCCAAGCTTTTACAGTACGTCATTATACACGAATTGGGTCATATCTTTGGAATTCCACACACGGGTTCTGGTTTGATGTCGGAAGTGTTTTTAGATCAGTTACTCATTCGTAAATCGGCAGCTCTTTTTGTACGCGAGCCGATATCGCCGTTTATCAAGTCTTATGAACAGTTTCAAATTTGTGACAATTCGGTCTTAATTCCTAAAGGCAGTCAGGCTTTTGTTTCTTCTTTTTTTAATATCAAATCAGCCGACGATTGTATCAAGCTTGAACGAGAACAAAATAAAAAAGAGTTTAAAATTTATACCCGGAAAAAAACTGAAAATGATAGTGACTGGAAGCAAATCGGAACATTGTTCGTGGATCAAACAGAATTAGTGGATTTTTCCTTAAAGCCCGCAGTTCTGCTGCAACTTTCAGATAAACAAACAGTGTTCAAATCCATGGGAAGTTCATTTTTAGTAGGACCTGTTTTTCAAAATTACAAAGTGGACGGTCATATCAATTTAGGCACGTCGCTAAAACCGTATTCCGTGCAAATTGATTTTAGCCCCGATTCATTTGTGATTTATGGAAATTATAATAATCAGATTCGCCAGGTTTTAACTTACGGGAATCCGTTTCTTTATTCTTTATTAAATCCTTTTTAGATCTGCCGTTTTTTACATTCTTAAAATAAAAAAAGGGAGAGGCTGTGGCCCCTCCCTTTTTCATTGAGTCCCTATTGGAAAAAACTATTTCACGACAGATTTTTTACCAACACACTCGTAATTAATTTGCCATTCCTTAACTTGAGTCGTTGCAACTTTTGCCGTTGTTGTCTGCGAAGGGTCTTTTCCTCCTGCCATCACGGGCATTCCGAAGAAAGATCCCACTTGTTCAGATTCGTAACCTTTTTGTTGTGAGGTATTGGCGTTCGTCACAGATTCTTGTCCGATAACCACTTCACCTTCTTCGATCACTTTGACCGGAGCTTGTCCGCAGTTAGCTTTCATCATGTTATCAGCTTTGGCTCGATCTTCGTCTCTGTGATCTAATCTTAAAGCGATAACTCCATTCGCTTGTGGTTTCTTTTTCACATCACGCGCATAAGGTTGGTAAGGCATGGTTTGGCAAGATGTGATTGCGGCGACTAATCCTAAAAGTATAATGATATTTTTCATATTATAACTCGATAGAATAGCCAGCTTGTAATTGGAAACCAGCTGCGCGACCGTTATCGTTTTTAGAAACTTTGTTTAAACCATAGTTGTATGAAAAATCAACGTTCACACGGCCACCCATAGTCACTTGCCAATCAGCACCGACACCAGCCTGAGTGAGAATATTGAAAGAATTCAATTCAGACTTGATATCTTGAGTTGTTCCCATAGATTCAAGTTCAGCGGCCATCACGTAAGTCGGAGTTAAGCCCGCTTTGCCGTACCAATGAGTTCCTTCAGCTTGAGTCGTATTGAATGAATATTTCGCTCTCAAGGGAATAGCCAAGTTCTTGATGGTGATATTCGACGTGTCGAAGCTAAAGATTCCAAATGAAACGGATTGTTTAGCACCTGTTTCGATGTACTCAAGGCCTGATTCTAATTCGAGGTCTGCGTTCATGGGCATTTGAATCAATACGGCTGCTGAGCTGCCTCCTTTGGATTCGTAGGCGGTGTCTCCTCCTTGAATATTGAAATAGGTGTAGCCAAGGCTGGGAACTAATTTCAATTTTTCGTTCGTGTTCATTACGCTTTGTTCTGCCGCAAAAGCCTGTGTGCAAGCTAAAGCGAAAAGTACCGTTGTGATTGTCTGTTTCATTTTTTCTCCTTTGTTAGTGTTTGTCGTGAAACTTTGTCTTTGAAGACAGGCCTAGAATCGATCCAAAATTGTAATAATAGTATTATTTAGAATTGCAAATTTTATACTTTAGTTATACTTTTTATATAAATATGAGCTTTTCACTGTATAACTACCTCGACTACAAGCTGGCGATCAAAGATCGCCTTAAAGAGCTGAAGAAAAACAAACCGAAGTTTTCGGTTTTGTTTCTTTCTGAAAAATTAAGTATTCAATATACGTTTTTATCGAAGGTTTTGAATTCTAAGACTCATCATCTTAACGAGGATCAAGTATTTATCACCGGGCAGACGCTCGAATTCTTGCACGATGAAATTGATTATCTTCTTTTGCTCAGATCTTACGGAGCGACGACTGATCAAAATCGCCAGAACTTTTTATTCCAAAGAATTTCGACGCTACAGAAGCAACAAACCCTGAGCGTGAATTCAGCTAAACCTCAGCAGTCGCAATTTGACGATGATATGAAGTATTTGATGAGTTACCACAATATTATCATTCATGTGGCTCTTTCGATAAAAGAAGTGCAAAAAAATCCTTACATGCTCAGTACCTATTTGGGTTTGGATTTTTCGCAAATTAAAGACGCTTTAATCATGCTCGATCGAATGGGACAGATTGAATATGATCAGAAGAATAATCAAATTAAAAAAGTACAAAATAGCAGAACACATTTTGGTAAAGATCATCCTTTGACGCGCACACATCAATTAGTTATGAAGACTTTTTTAAATCAGAAAAGTTTTGGTTTGGCTGAAGATAAAAAAGAGAACATGTTTTTTACTTTTACGACGGATAAAAATGGCTTTGATCAAATTAAAAAGAAAATTAAAGAATTCGCCGGAGAAATTCAAAAGACGACTTTTGATACAGATCATACCGGCGTTTACCAGCTTAACCTCGATTTTCTCGAGGTTTTTAATCACATCAAATAACTAATTTAGTTTTTTAGCAGCTGGAGCTTGAGCGGTTTTTTTCTTTTGCTCCGCTTTAATATATTCATCTACATTTTTTTCTAAAACACTTAAAGGTAAAGCCCCTTGTGCTAAAACCACATCATGGAATTTTCTCACGTCAAATTTATCACCTAATTCATCGGTGGCTTTATTGCGAAGTTCTTTGATTTTTAATTGTCCAATTTTGTAGGCGGTGGCTTGACCAGGCCAGACGATGTAGCGATCGACTTCAACGATGATATCGTGCGAAGCTTTCGAGATATTATTCATCATGTATTCGATAGATTGTTCGCGTTCCCAACCTAGAGCATGAATTCCGGTATCAACGACTAAGCGAAGAGCGCGCCACATTTCATAGGTCAGTTGTCCATATTTTTGGTAAGGATCTTTATACATTCCTAATTCATAACCGAGGCTTTCCGCGTACAAGCCCCAACCTTCGATAAAGGCGGTGTAGAATCCATATTTTCTGAATTCAGGAACGTTTTCCATTTCGTTGGCTAACGAAATTTGAAGATGGTGACCGGGGACGGCTTCGTGTAAAGTGAGAGCTTCCATCTCCCATTTCGGACGAGATTTTAAGTCGTAGGTGTTGGCATAGAATAATCCAGGGCGACCGGCTTTGATTGATCCGTCGTTGTAGTAGGCCGTTGTTTGAGATTTTTCAGAATAAGCGGGGACGGGAACGACACCATAAGGTTGACGTGGCAATTTCCCAAATACTTTAATGAGTTCGGGATCAATTCGTTTTGCGATATCACGGTATCCGGCTAAAAGATCTTCAGCTTTGGTGTAATAGAATTGTTTGTCTGTTTTTAAGAAATCTTGGAAATCCTCAAAGCTTCCTTTGTATTTCATATCTTTAACGAGCTGTTTCATTTCGCTATCGATGCGAGCGACTTCTTTGAGGCCCAGTTCATGAATTTGTTGAGCCGTCATATCTGTCGTTGTTGTGCTTTTTAAACGGTAGTTATACCAGTTGGTTCCGTCGGGAAGATCTTTCATTCCTATGGATTCACGAGCGGCGGGAATGTACGTATCAACTAAATATTTTTTTAACTCAACAAATCGAGGTTTTAAATCTTTATTGTAAATTTCGATGGCTTCTTTTTGTAAAGCTTCAGCTTTTTCTTTGCTGATGGTGTTAGGCATTTTTGTAAACGGCAAAAGCACGGGACTTTCTAAAGGATTGTCTTTGATCATCGCTTGAACTTGATCAGGAACATCACGCAAAGTAATTTTAGGAGGAGTAATTTTTTTACTAAAGCCTTCTTTTAAAAAAGCCAAACCATTATCCATAACTTTGCTAGCGCCATTAAGACGAGCAATTATGTTTTTATAATCGGCTTCATTTCTGGCCGGAACATTTTCAAACAACCCGGCAATATTTTGATGTAGGCCGCCTAATTGAGAAATTTGGAAATATTCATCGGGAAATTTTAAGCCATCGACACGATTTTGAATATTATCGAGGAACAGATCCGCTGTGTTCAGTTTTTTGCGAGAAATACTTTTTATTAATTTCAGCGTGCAAAGGAGTTCTTTTTCTAAAACAGCTGAGCCATCAAAAGAATTATCGGTCCAGCGATCATCCTGTCCCGGAAAGCCCACGCTCGTGGCCCATTCAGGAAACGTGACCATGACGTAACTCCATTGCAGGTCGAAGATTTTTTGCAGACGTTTTGATTCATTACCGCCGCCTTGTTTGGTTAAGGCTAAACATTTTTTTTCATAATCTGTAGCGGCTTTTTTCTTTACTGCCGTTCGAGCTTGCTCCATGGAAGTGGATTGAGCGAAGACAGAACAGGCTAAGCTTAAAGAAAGAAAACCGTATACGAGGTGCTTCATCGTGGACTCCTTGATTGATAGATCTGGAATAATCATAGGCGAGGAAGTTTAAAGGTGCCAGGCCTTATTTTTCCATCCG
>CALMPX010000148.1 GCA_937871355.1 uncultured Bdellovibrio sp. | reverse complement strand
AAACCGGTGAAGCTCACTTTCCGTTAAAAAAATTAAATAGTGAAAATACCAATCTTTGTATTTACGATTCTATCTTATCTGAATACGCCGTGATGGGATTCGAATACGGAAACTCGATCACAGATCCTAGTTTTTTAACCATGTGGGAAGCTCAGTTCGGAGATTTCGGTAATGGCGCACAAATTATGATCGATCAATTTATTGCAGCTGGCGAATCTAAATGGCAACAAATGAGTGGCTTAGTTCTTTTATTGCCTCACGGCTATGAAGGTCAAGGTCCTGAACATTCATCGGCTCGTTTAGAGCGATTCCTTCAATTATCAGCGCAAAATAATATGTCTGTCGTGAACTTAACAACGCCTTCACAAATTTTCCATGCGTTACGCCGTCAAGTAAAACGTAACTTTAGAAAACCTTTGATCGTGATGTCTCCAAAATCATTACTCCGTCATCCACGTGCGACGAACATGATTTCTGATATAGCTCAAGGTTCCTTCCAAGAAGTTTTAGCAGATACATTGATTACAGATAATAGCAAAGTTGAAAAAGTTGTACTCGTCAGTGGTAAATTATATTACGAACTTTTAGAACAACGTGAAAAATTAAAAGACACCAAAACAGCTTTAGTGCGGATCGAACAAATTGCTCCGTTCCCGGATTGGAAATTAAAACCAATCTTAGAGTCTTACAAAAATGCGAAAAAAATTATCTGGGCCCAAGAAGAACCACAAAACATGGGCGCCTTCAGCTATGTGTATTTCAAAATCGCTGAAGTCTTAAACCAGCTCGGTTCGAAAGCGACCTTTGGTTACGTAGGTCGTCCTGATCGCGCCAGCCCTGCGACCGGATCCATCTACCGCCATAAAACGGAACAAGCTGAAATTATTGAAAAAGTTTTTACGATTTAATTTTAATAAAATTTAACAACAAGGATGAGAGAATGAAAATAGATGTCAAAGTACCAGCAGTCGGCGAATCAATTACCGAAGCAGTTATCGGCAGCTGGACCAAAAAATCTGGCGAATTCGTGAAGATGAACGAAGTCATCATGTTATTAGAAACTGACAAAGCTTCGGTCGAAGTGGCCGCAGATAAAGATGGTATTTTAACAATCAACGCCGCCGCTGGTGAAACCGTTTTGATCGGAGCCACAGTAGGATCCATTGATACAGATGGAAAACCGACAGCTTCGGCCGCGGCACCAGCAGCTGCAACAGCAAGTCCTCAAGCTTCTGCAACGACGGCTCCGACAGCGCAGGCGAATACAACTTTATCCCCTGCCGTTCAACGCATCGTGAACGAAAAAGGTTTAGAGGCTTCATCTATTTCAGGAACAGGTCCTCGTGATCGCGTCACAAAAGAAGATGCTTTGAATGCTAAAGCGCCAACAGCGACGGCACCAGCGACCACTAAAGCTCCGGCGACTCCTCCGGCCTACGTAACACCGACAATTTCTGGTCCGTCAAAACAAGGCGACATCAAGCGCGTTCCCATGACGAGCATCCGTAAAAAAATCGCAGAGCGTTTAGTTCAAGCTCAGCATAATGCGGCTTGTTTGACGACATTCAATGAAATTGACATGACAAAAGTGATTGAGCTTCGCACAAAATATAAAGACAAATTTAAAGAAAAGTACGGCGTAAACTTAGGCTTCAATGGATTCTTTGTTAAAGCCGCTGTCGAAGCTTTGAAAGCTATTCCTGGCGTCAATGCGTGGGTGGATGGAACAGAAATTGAATACCACAACTACTACAACATCGGCATCGCTGTTTCCACCGATCGCGGTTTGATGGTTCCGGTGGTTAAAGATGCAGACTCGCTATCTGTCGCAGGCATTGAATTAGCTATTCGTGATCTCGCTTTAAAAGGTCGTGATGGGAAAATTACGCCAAACGATTTAACCGGTGGAACATTCTCAATCACAAATGGCGGCGTATTCGGGTCTTTACTTTCGACTCCGATTTTAAATGCTCCGCAAAGTGCTATTTTGGGTTTACACAAAGTAGAAGAGCGCGCAGTTGTCATCAATGGTAAAATCGAAGTTCGTTCGATGATGTATGTCGCTTTAACTTACGATCACCGCATGATCGATGGCAAAGAAGCGGTCAGCTTCCTGGTTAAAATTAAAGAAGGTGTAGAAGATCCAGAAAGACTTCTGATCGAGGTCTAATTCATGTTTACACTCATCACAGGAGCCAGTTCGGGCATCGGCTACGAGCTGGCTTATCAGTACGCCCAAAATGGACATGATCTTATTTTAACAGCGCGGTCGACTGATAAATTGACCTATTTAAAATCTGAATTACAAAAAACATATAAAATTCAAGTTGAAATTTTTACTTGTGATCTTTCGATTCAAAATTCGGCGGCTCAATTATATGCAGACATTAAAAAACGCGGTTTAAAAATCAATGGACTGGTGAATAATGCTGGTGTTGGGGACCACACTGATTTCGAAAACTCAGATTTAAATAAAGCTCTTCAGATGATTCAGCTCAACATCACAAGCTTAACTGAACTCACTCATTTATTTACAAAAGAACTCATTCTCAACGCCCCTTCTCGTATTCTTAATGTGGCGAGCGTGGCTTCATTTTTACCTGGACCCATGATGGCCGTTTATTACGCCACTAAGGCCTACGTGCTGTCTTTCTCGGATGCGATTCACACCGAGCTTAAAGATAAAAATGTTTCCGTCACGGCATTGTGCCCGTGTCCAACAATTTCTGGATTCCAAGCAGCAGCAAACTACTCAAATAATAGCCTCATTGAAAAAATGAATTGCCATACTTCAA
>CALMPX010000147.1 GCA_937871355.1 uncultured Bdellovibrio sp. | reverse complement strand
AACAAAACACAAATTATTGTGGCTCACCGCTTGGTTACGATTGAAAAATGCGATCTGCTGGTTTGGATTGATCAAGGTGATATAAAAAAAATGGGTCCGGCTCAAGAAGTACTTGAGGCTTTCAGAACCTCAGGTTAGCTTATCCACATGTCGGAAAATGAAAATAACTCTAATGATAATAAGTCTGAGAAAAATAACTCAGATAAACAGGTCGAAAATCTGTTTAACAACGATATATCAAAAATTGATATCGTTTTCGACGTCAATGATCTTTTAGAGCATTGGAGTCAGTTTTCCTTTGATCAACGTCAAACGGAATTTCTTAAACTTCATCGTACCGATGCCGAAGAATTTTTTCTTAACTTAAATGCCAGTGATCAATACGAATTGATCGGTGATTACACGTTACTTGAACAACGTTCATGGTTACGTCTTTTGGCTCCGGATGATGCGGCCGATTTGATTCAAGAAGCTCAAGATGATGAAAAGAAAAATAAAGAACAAAAAAAAGAAGAGCTTCTTTCTTTATTAGATCCACAAACAAAACGCGAAGTAAATGCCTTATTAGCCTATGCCGAAGACAATGCCGGCGGTATCATGAATTCGCGTTTCATCCGTTTACGTCCGTACATGAACGTCGACGAAGCCATCAGCTACATTCGTATTCAAGCTAAGACACAAGTCGAAACCATTTACTACGCTTACGTATTAAGTCCCGAACAAAAATTACTGGGCGTGGTTTCATTCCGTGAACTTTTTGCAGCCAACGGTTTGAAAAAAATTGAAGACATCATGCACACCGATGTGATTCAGATTCCCGTTGATCTTGATCAGGAACAAATTGGTCAACTTTTCTCTAAATATGAATTTATGGCTATTCCCGTTATCGATGCCGATCATAAAATGGTCGGTATCGTCACGTTCGATGACGTGGCCACCGCCGTTCAAGAAGAAGCCACCGAAGATATCCATAAAATCGGGGGTATGGAATTCTTAGATGCGCCGTATATGCAAATTTCATTTTTTGAAATGTTACGAAAACGTGCTGGCTGGTTGATGATTCTTTTTGTTGGGGAAATGTTTACGGCATCGGCCTTAGGTTATTTTGAAAATGAATTACAACGAGCCGTTGTCTTATCGATGTTTCTGCCTTTGATTATCAGCTCTGGTGGAAATTCCGGATCTCAAGCTTCCACATTAATTATTCGGGCGATGGCCTTAGGCGAAATTAAACTTCGCGACTGGTGGAGAGTCTTCGTTCGTGAAGTTGCCACCGGAGCCGCTCTGGGGTTAGTTTTGGGTACGATCGGAGCCATTCGTATTATGCTTTGGCCTTGGCGTGAACAAATGTACGGAGTGCATTATGCTTATATCGCCTTAACCGTGGCTTTCTCCGTTTTAGGTTGCGTGATGTGGGGAACGATCTCGGGATCAATGTTGCCATTCTTACTTCGTAAATTAAAACTCGATCCGGCATCAGCCTCAGCTCCTGCTGTCGCCACGATTGTCGACGTCACCGGAGTGATCATTTATTTTAGTATGGCTAATCTCATGCTCAAAGGCTTATTACTTTAAGGTACGCCGTACTTTTCTGCGACTCGCCGCTTTCCAAAAAGTAACGGCCTACCTATGTGCTACTTGGGGCCAATCCCATGGTCCAAGATTCAATTTCTTTGCGGACGGCATCTGTGACTTCTGCAAACTTCACGCCATAAGCATTGTTCGCTCTATTCCATACAATTTCTGCATCGACTTCAGCGTCCGTATTTAACTTCACTTTAATTTTTTGTCCTTTATCCAGACTTAAATTTTTCGAAAATGAAAAACCACCAAGAGAAACTGAATTTGAAATCAAATCGATCACTTGATCACCGATTTTAATTTGCATCTCTTTGGCGACTTCAAAACGTGAGTACTGACGAACATAAGCTGGTTTTTGAGATCGTAAGCTTAATGCGTATGTTAATGGTAAGAACATCATAAATAAGATCGATAAAATATTTAGAAATTCAGTGACACCAAATCCACTGGCACTTCCGCCCGCCGAAGTTTCCAGTAATTGAACCATACCACAACCACCTGAGGGTCCTTCACTTTCAGAGGCTACTGAACGGGCTTCGACTTTGTAAGAGGGAGAATACGACGGCGACCAATAGGCTGCACCGGCATTGGCGATAGCACTTTGAATCGTTTTCAAAGCATTCACGCGTCCCGAAGTTTGAACGCGATTATTTAAATTTGATTTATAATCAATCGCACCGGTAACCAGGCCTTTAATTTGATAAGCGGATAATTGCGGAGCTTCGCGAATCGCTAAAGCTGCTAAACCAGCAACAAAAGGCGACGCCATCGAAGTCCCCGACATATAGGTGAAACATCCTGGATAAGAACACGATCGTCCCTTAGCTGGAACTGCACTTAAAATATTAGATCCGGGAGCCGCCACATGAACTAAACCCTGGACACTGTAATTAGAAAAACTGGATAAGTTGTCTGAATCTGTGGTGGAAGCCACCGTAATATTATTGGGCGTATCTAATGCGGCTGGATACATTGGCTCACTATCAATATTATTTGCATCATTTCCGGCGGCAGACACAATGACCACATTATGATTATAAGCATAAGTGTAAGCATCATGTAAGGCTCGAGAATAAGATCCTCCGCCCCATGAATTATTAATCACTTTTGCACCATTATTCACAGCATAACTGATCGCCATAATCGCATCTGAAGTTGAACCAGAACCATTTTGATCTAAAAACTTCAATGGCATCACCAAAATACGTGATTCGCGGATAGGCTGCTCGAAAATATCCATTCCTACACCTAAAACAATACCCGCAACATGCGTTCCATGTTCATTGTCGTCCATCACATTGGAGTTCTTCGCAAAAAAATTGTAACCATGAACGTCATCAATATAACCATTTCCATCGTCATCAATTCCATTACCGGGAATTTCGAATTTATTTGTCCAAAGACCATTTGAATCTTTAATGACCCCATGATTGTAATCTAAACCGGTATCGATGATGGCCACGATCGTTTTATCGGTTGGATCATCATACGGTTTAGCCAAAGCCCAAGACTCTGTGACTTTAACATTAGAATAAGATTGAGAATAATAATCTGTATTTTGCGGTGGAGTCGCCAGACCACTGACTTCACTTGGACCGGCCGTTAAAATATAATTCGGTTCAACAAATTCGACATCGGGGTGATGTTTTAAATATTCAATCTGACTATTATTATTACTTTTAACATGCATCATGCCTGTTTCAGGCATGCTGTGCATAATACGAATGGTCTTTCCCATGGCCGAAACCATCGAAATACCTTTGCGAGAAGCTTGAGCCAATCCCGCAACTTTTTGATTCTGCGATTCGCCCTCTGCGGCCGGGACTCGCATTTTAACTATATATTCTCCTGCCCGTACCGGTCGTTCTGACTGGGCCAAGGCGTAAAATGGAGCGACCAAGAAAATGACAATCAATTGACGTGCTATATATGACATGTTTGTTCCATCCATTCCAAACACATCGGTCACGACTGGACTAGACTTTATACCTAATGGCCCCAATCAAAAAAAATAAAAACCCAAAATGGCACTACATCTCTTAAGTATTTGAAATGAATGGTGTATTAAAAACACCTAATGTTGGCCGACCGTTTGCTTTATTATCTTATTAAGACAAACCTTCGCTTTAACCACGATCGTGGAGCCTTATAAAGTGAAACCCAACCCGCCTCAACAATCCTTCGCTGGAAAGAGATAAAACTCTGGCCTCCAGCTCGCGCGCGTTCTGCGGGAACTAAAATTTTAATCGGACTTTTGCTAGTGCATTGAATTTTTATGCAGTCTTTCGCGGATTTCTTTAATTTCATCCAACATAAAATGATAAGGTTTACCACACATCTGACAAATAATTTCTGGTTGTTCTTCTTTTTCGATCATATCTTGAAGATCAGCAACACCAAGAACTTCCAAAGCCGCTGACACTCGATCCTTGGTACATGGACAAAAATATTTAACGGTTTGATTATGCTCTAGTTCCGTAAAGTTAATGCCTTCCATATAGGGTTTAACTAAGTCTTCGACCGATCCGCCATCATTTAAAATTTTCGAAATACTCGGTTGGTTCTTTTCGACATTAGCTTGAATCAAATCGACAATGGCTTCATCGACTCCGGGCATAATTTCCAAAATCACGCCACCAGCTTTTTTCACCACACCATATTCATCGAGGTACAATCCTAAGGCCACCACCGAGCGAATTTGATGAGATTGATGAAGATAATGAGCAATATTCTCGGCGATATCTTCAGAAACTAATTCGACTGTTCCATGGAAAGGCTGTTTTTGAAAAGGCTGATGGCGAGCTACAGATAAAGTTCCATGACCTAAAGCATTTTTGAATTTAAATCCATCCGTGTAGTCGGCTGGCTCAAATTGAGGAAATGGGGTGTACGCACGAACGTTTCCTTCGTAATCGGCTTCGGCATAAATACTTTTTATTGAGCCATTACCTCGGAACAAAAGTCCAACTTGTTGCTTCTCTTTGAGCTGACTCGCTAAGAGAACAGCTCCGACCATGGCTTGACCAACTCCTAAAACAGGAATGGGAAACATTTTTTGCACAATTTGTAATTCCTGGATGACCTCGGTCGCATCAACAGCAGCAATACGCACAGTAAAATCATCAGAACTGAAACGGTAAATTTTTGACATAATGTACAAACTATCAAATAGATATATTATTCACAAGTATTTAGGTAATCTGAATCATGGTCATATTACTTTTTAGACACGGACATAAGACTTTTTCAATTGATAATGATCCACCGCTTAGCCCCAAAGGGTTCGAGCAAGCTCATCATTTAACCCAATTGATTTTTGATCAAAAAATTCCGCAAGCGACACACTGCTGGGTTTCTGAAA
>CALMPX010000146.1 GCA_937871355.1 uncultured Bdellovibrio sp. | reverse complement strand
AACTCATTCGCCACAGTTCCCACAAATGCAAATGCAGCAAAATCCAGACATACCTTATCAAGATCCGCAGACTATGCGCGAACCTGAAATAACATTCAAAGATAAAGTTGAAAACTATATTGAAAATGTTGTGATGTCGTCTATCTATAAGATGGCTTCGATTTTACCATTCAAGCAAGTGTTATTAGGATTTATTCTTTTACTGGTTTTCATGGTGACCATTTTATCATTATCGCCATTAACAACGATTACCAAAGAGTCCAATTTTTACGAAGCCAGCAAGAGAGCCAAATCAGTGGCTCGTGCCTTGGCTCGTCTTAATGAAACGGCTTTGGCCACAGATCAATTTGCGAGTTTAAACGTGGCGGAAGCTTTAAAAGAAGATGGAATAACGGAAGCCTTGATTGTCAGTCAAGCGGATGGTTCAATTGTAGCCCCTTCAGAAATCGCTGGACGAGAATCAGCGAAACCTTTGATTGCAAAAATTCGTAAAGAACAGCGTTCAACGGTCGAACGAATAGATTCTAAAACCATCGGAGCGAGTCAACCTATTGGCACGTATGATTTGGCTACGGGCGAAACCAAAGTCAAATATCACGCGGTCGTTTATTATGACGTGAGTAGTTTGAATGTCGACGATGGGCGAGTGATCAGCTTATTTATGCAAACACTGGTTATCGCTGCGATCTTAGGATCGATGCTTTATTTTATTTTCTCAAGACTGATTCAGTATCCAATCTTATCTTTAAATAAACAGATCGATATTGCACTACGTGAAAAAACGGATCGAACGGAAGTCTTTGTCGACTACCCAGTTTTTCAACAGCTGGTCGCGAATGTTAATCTCATGTTAAACCGCTTAGCTCATTCTTCAGAAGGAATTGATTCGGCCAAACCAAAACAAAATCGTGATATTGAATTTACGAATTTAGTTGAGATGGTGAATCTGCCAGGTTTAGTTATTTCGCAACAAAATATAGTTGTGGCCTTAAATTCTGCATTTGAACAGTTGTCGCAAATGAGCAAAGAGATGCTCTTGCACCAAAACTACAATACAATTACCGATGCTGCATTGATGCAAAATATTGAAGCTTTGATGGCTCGTGCGACTTCATCGCCCTATGAAAAGCATTTTGATCGCATCCCTTTTTCGCAGTTTGAATGTGAGATTTCAATTCAAGCGTGCTTGGGTGCAGACGGCCAGGCTGAATATTATTTTATTGTATTAAACCGAATCGAAGAAAAGAGCTAAAATAGATGTCGACAGCCATGAAGCTCAACACTCAACCTCATATTAAGCTTGTGGTTCAAAAAGGACCTCATGCGGGGCAGCGTTTTGTTTTTTCGAAGGCTAAAATTACTATTGGTCGGTCCCCGGAAAATGATATTGTTTTAGTAAATGATCCTTTGATAAGTCGTCAGCATGCATATATCGAAATGAATCATAACGATATTGAAATCATCAACTTGAGCGCCAAGAATCCGATTTTAGTTAATGGCGAAAATGTAAATAAGTGGAAATTAACCAACGACACAGTTTTTATGATTGGAGATACTGAATTTTTGATTCAGATTGAAAACCAGCAAAGTGTTGTGGTGATGAAGCCACCAGTGGCCACAGTCGGAGCACACCCTGAGGTCGTTCCCAAAAACAATTTAAAACTGGTTCCTCATATTCAAAAAGCTCCACAGGGCCTAGCTAAAAAAACAGAAACTCCGAAAGTTTACCATCAAACAGTGGCACAGCCACAGATGCAGCAAGCACAGCCTCGGTTTACGGTGACGCCACCGCCAAATCAGCAGAGTGATTCACGTCGAACTATTTTTAATGTCATTATATTAGTTATAGTCTTGGCCGCCGCAGGAGCCGCTTATTTATTTTTTAGTGATTCAAATAAAGGAAAATCTAGTAAAAAACAGACCTTAAAATACGCTGATGAAATCGCCATTAAATTAAATTCACAAGAAACATCTGAGGCCTTTAAGAAACAAGAGTCTAAATCTCGGCAAAAGCAAAGCAGCGCTTATTTACGAGCGGAAGAGAATTTTTCCAAAGGAATGCGCGCTTTTCAGCTGGGTAATTATTCGAGCGCGGTCGAGTTTTTTCAACTGACTTTGACCACAAATTCGGAACATGTCTTGGCTAAAAGATATCTCTATTTAGCAAAAGTTCGTTTTGATGAAATTGTTAAAGCAAAATTGGACCTTGGGCAGAGCTATTTCGAGAGAAACAATTTCAAACTTTGTAAGTCGATGTTTCAGCAGGTCATTGATATGCTGTCATCTAAAGAAATGTTGCAAGGTCCATCCAAAGATACTAACCTACAGTCAGCAAGAATAATGCAGAAAAAATGCGAATTTGCTGCTGAGGGTATTCATTAATGTCGAGATTGAAAGTCATATTGCGTGGGACACAAATCAGTGAAATTGGTTTAAGTCCGGATCGCGAATATATCGGTGGACGAAAAGAAAGTTGTGACATTCGTTTACAACCTGAGAAAGGTATTTCTCGCGAGCATTTCAGTTTAAAATTTGAGGACGGCAAGTGGAAGATTCAATCCTTGTCTCGTTTTGGTGAAATATTCTCGCTTGGACAAAGAGTTGAAAGTATTACACTTGAGCACAATCAAGTGTTCCAAATCCCTCCTTACGAATTTAATTACGTCGAGCTCAATGATGATTTTGGTGCGTCGGCGCCACAAAATGAAGTCCCTGAAATTTCAGAAAATGAAAGAACTGTTATCGGTGTCGCGCCACAAATGCCCTATATTAAAATGCTTTCTTCTCAAGGCGAAGTAAGAGAAATGTTACGACTTGAATTTGGCGAAATCTGGGTGGCCGGTCGAGATTCGTCATGCCAGATTATTATTCCTGATCAACGCGTCAGTCGCCGCCAGTTTGAAATTCGAAAAATTAACGGTATTTACACGATCATTGATATGGATAGTGTGAACGGAACATTTCTTAATGGCGCTGTTGTATCTTCAACGGATCCTCATTTATTAAAAAGTGGTGATGCAATTACTGTTTTAGACAATACAATGTATTTTGAATTGCATGATCCTAACTTTCAATATCGTATGGATCGAATTGAAATTCCTCCTTTTCAAATTGCTCCAGAATCTATTGATCAAGTTGATGATCAGCAGATACAAGAAGAATACGTTGATGAAAGTGATATCAACCAATTTAATAATCAAGTTGATGAAAATCAGCTCAGCGTAGCCGGAGGCCCGTTTACGGGAATACCGAGTCCAGGTGCTGAGCCCGGCGCAGATAATCAGTTTTACAGTTTTCAACCAGCGGGTAGCGCTGAAGTTAAGCAAAGTGCACTTCAAAAATTTATAGCAAATAAACCGCTCTTGATCGGAACGGCTGTTGTGTTCATGGTGGGAGCTTATTTTTTGAGTGAGTTCATTAATAAACCGACAGAAGAAGTTAAGGTGACCACACCTAAAGGGAATCCGGCAGATCCCTATTCCCAGCTGACAACGGCGCAACAGCAAGAGGTGCAAGAGCTCTATGCCAACGCCCAAGCGGCTATGGTTCAATCCGAGTATGCCATGGCCAAAGATCGGCTGGAAAGATTACATAAAATTTTACCAAATGGTTATCAAGATTCAAAAGAAAAAATGGAAGAAGTGATTTTAAATGAACAAACCATCATTGCGCAAAAAGCGCAGGAAGAAGCCGACAAAGCGCGCTTAGAAGCTGATGAAAAAATTAAGCGTATAGTTGCAGAGTGTGAAAAAATAATTACACCTCAAGTGACTGAAGATAAAATGAATAATTGTTTAACCGAAGCCGCCTTAATTAATCCTGAACATCCAGATGTTTTACGATTAAATAGCGAGGTTAAAAAAATAGTTGATGCTAAAAAAACTAAAGAGCAGGAAAAAGAAGCTTATGAAGCTCTCGTCAAAGAACTCGATAAACTTTATGCAACAGCAGAAGCACTACGTGAACAAGGCTATCCCTATAAAGCGATTAAAAGTTACAAATTAGTGACCGAATCAAAATTGCCAGATCCTAAAAAAATAAAAGCTAAATCCAAAGCTAAAATTACATTTATTGAAGAAACCATTAAAAAACGAACTGATGAAAATTTAAAAAATGCTGAACAGTACATTAAAGATGGAAAACTCAAGTTTGCGATTAAGTCTTTACAAGACGCCTTGGTTTATGATCCGGATAATCGTTCACTGAAAGAGCGGGCCGATAAATATTCGAACGAATTGCGACTGCAGGCTATGGCTATTTATCAAGAATCAATTATTGACGAAAGTTTTGGTTATGTCGACGGAAACGAAACTCGTCCCGGAGCGAAAGACAAATGGAAACGAATTATTGAAATAGACTCTGATGATGGTGAATACTATCGTAAAGCTTACATTAAATTAAAAAAGTATGGAGTATATTAGTGATTACCGTATCTAAAGGCGCCAGTGGTAGTCAGAAAATGCCTAACACTCAAATTGCCACATTTTTAAACGATCGTCTGATTATTTTTATTCGTTCGTGGAATGGACCTGAAGTCTCTCAGAAAATCATTGATGAAGTAAATCACTATATGTCATCTGTAGAAGCCGATTTAGAAGTGACCAGTCCCTTTGGTTATTCGGAAAATTTAACTATGCTAACGAATAAAGTTAAAATCGCGATGTTATTAGCGAATGACAATATTTATAATACTGACAATAAAGAAGTCTATCAGCATGGGGCCGAAGTGGCGATCATTTTTCAAAAAGACTCGGAAGTTTCATGGGCCAGCATCGGCCGTTTTTCTTTAGAAGCACAAAAAGAAGATCGTAAGTTGAAGTTGTTCGACAGTGGTGGTCGTTTCGATGATGTCGTATTATTACCTGTTAATTTGTTAGGCTTAATTCGTAATCCCGAAATTTTAGCCGGATATATTTCGACTAAGAGGCAACAACAGATAGAA
>CALMPX010000145.1 GCA_937871355.1 uncultured Bdellovibrio sp. | reverse complement strand
TGTTGGGACACCAGCCGACCTCACGTGACTGTAGACGAAGTCATTCGTGTCATGCGTGGAAACAATCAAAAAGGCTTTGCTGTACTTAAGAAATTATTAACAATGTCTGATTTATCGAAAAACAGTGCGGCTCGTGATGGTGGATTAAGAACGGGATTATTTATGGATCCAGCTTTGATCCCGCCAAATAAACGCCTGTTATTAGATACGTTGACTAAATAATTTTATTTTTTATTTTTGATCACGATAATATCTTCGATCAAAGCTATGGATGGAAATAAGAAATTTTGATCCAAAAGAATTTCATAAGTCATATTTTGGAAATTTCGCGGTTTAACTGGAGCCAAGTTAAGACGACGATACTGTAATGGTCTTTCCGGATCATGAAAAATCATCTCTTGCGGATTTAAACGATTGTAACCGGCGACCACCATAAAGTGTCCACCGGTTCTATTAGACAAATCAAGATTTTGTAAGTTTTCAGCTCGATAAAAACCAACTAAAACAACGACGGCTTCATTTGGTAAAACAGAAGACTTCAAATCATTCAAACTAATACCTTTTTCGAAAAATATATTCTTATTTGCCATGATCGTTTTTAATTTAATTTCTATGTTAAGCCCTTGTTTTTTGCCCATCATGGCGATATTCAGCGCAAGATCATCTGATGAAACGCCAGTATTAACCACCTCTTGAGTCGATTTTTTATAAAGCGAAAATGGATTTTTAACATTTTCGATAATTTCTTGAGACTCACTCTCCGGGAACAGTTTTTCACCATTTTGAACTCTAAACTTTTCTAGTACGTTGTAGGCACAAGTTGGCCCACAAAGCATAGATTGGTCCAATTTGAAAATTGTACTTTTTGTAAATAAACCTGCTTCTTTTAATCGTGCATCCAGCTGGCTGGCATTTCCATAGCTTGCATCTAGTTCAAAACCAGGAAGCTCATGTGTTTCTTGTGTAAATAACTGAGAACATTTTAAAGAGCTCGCCTGCGCGCTTAAAAGATTAAAAAAGAGGACCATAGAAAAAAGAAGCGGCTTAATCGTCATATAAAAAGTAGAGCTAATACAATGCCAACTAAGGCGTGTTGTATTAAAGATAGCCATCCAAAGCTGTCTAAAGGATTTACACTTAAGTCACCGACGGTCACTCGGTGCCCTGGGCGGCGTCTTTGATCTTAAATTGTCTTATTAAAAATCGAATCTTAGTACTGAATAAGCGACTTAATCTTTTGATCACGGAAAGTCATTTGATTCAGAAACGTTAAATCAATCAGAACCAGAATATCTTCCACATAGTAGCCAGCCTCTTCGCACAGCTCTTGTGAAGCACGTAGTGTTCCTCCGGTAGCTAACACATCATCGCAAATGATCACACGATTGTTCGTCATCATCGCTGGAGCCATCTCTAAAGTGGCTTCGCCGTATTCTAATTTATAACTTTTTTTAATGGTCGGCTGTGGTAATTTTCCGGCTTTACGTAAGGGAATAAAACCTTTATTTAATTTTGCAGCCAAAAGCGAAGCGAAAATAAATCCCCGAGATTCAATTCCGACAAAAGCATCAATTTGATCTAAGTTCAATATTTTAGAAAAATCAGAAATGATTTTTTGCAGAGCCTCTGCATTTTGCAGCAATGGACTGACATCGCGAAACAACACTCCGGGAATGGGGAAATCCGGAGTCTCTTTGATAAAAGTTTTGTAATACTGACTATTGGCGCTCATGAAAATCCTTACCTGAGTTGTTAGAAAAATTTTACTTAACAGGCGGATGCACCCCCCATATGTTTAGGCATCTCATCTAAAGGTATCTCCTCTAATTTAGGAAATTTTTGTTTACAAGAACTACGAATATGTTTCTGCTTTTCGAGGCACACTCGAATGCGTCCATCTCCCGGTATTATTTTAGAGCAATGTTTGAGAATATCATCCCGGCAGCTTAAGTGAAATTCATAATGTTGAACAGCGACTTCGCATGATAAGTCTAATGGTTTTCCAGCAGTATTTTTTAAAACACAATCATATTTTTCTTTTTCTGTTTTCGAGTTTATCGAATCCAAAAATGATTTAAGATCCATATTGTGCTGGTGAACTACGGGAGTATTCAATTTTTTACAAGCTGGTACTTCTTTAAGGCAAGCTTCAAAACTCACCATCGAGTAAGCCTGTGAATGAACAATTAGGCTTACAACAAATATAAATATTTTTTTCATTTTTAATTCCT
>CALMPX010000144.1 GCA_937871355.1 uncultured Bdellovibrio sp. | reverse complement strand
CCAAGAGCCCAGCGGGTCCTTGGCTCAAAATATATCTTCAACCAAGGCCTTTTTTTAACTGTTACTTGGTCCAGGTATTTTGTTTAGTTATTTATTATAATTCTCTTTGAGAAAATTCATGCGATCGGTTGCATCTTTTAATTTTTTAAGATCTTCAACATGCGCCTTGGCAAATTGTATTTGAGCTACGGCTTGGACTTGAGTGATTGATCCCAGCTCGAGTTCTTTACAAAGGTCTTCTTCAATAATGTCAGTGTACTGATAAATAGTCATGTGTTGTGGCCAAAGATTCGAAACGACATTCGCTCCGCCCATGCAAAGTGGGATGTAGTGATCAATTTTATATTGGCTACGATTTTGTGGAGTGATGGCAAAACCTGGGATGTTCTTCATATAAAGGTTGATCACGCCCCATTTCATAGCCGGAGCGACATCACGTTCGCAGTAGGCAATATGTTCGGGGTAACGGTAGCTATCCGGTTTTTGACAGAGCTCACCCGGAGTTAATTGATTGAGTGGGGCCGTCGGGAAGGCCTCAGCAGACGCAGTTAATGAAATCATTAAGCTAATACTCAAGCCAACCAAATATCTAATCCACATGAGAGCCCCATTATCTGTGACGGAATTTTTGATCAAAAGTTGTTTTAAACTATACAATCTAGAGCCATTAATAAAGTTTATTGATGAGTAACGGGTTTGGATTGAAAAATCTATAGAGCGTAGGATGATTGAGAAGTTCTCAAGCTTAATATATGCGTTTTAAATAAAAAAGGCTTCGTTTTCACGAAGCCTTTTTTATTAAATTTTTATTATTTAAAAGCTTACTTTTTAGCAGGAGCTTTTGCGGCAGGAGCTTTCGCGCCAGCGGCTGCGGCAGGAGCGGCTGCGGCAGCTTTACCACCAGCGGCTGCGGCAGGAGCGGCAGCGGCAGCGGCAACTGGAGCGGCCACAACTTCTTCTTCTTGTTCAACAACCGCGACGATTGTTAATTCAGGACGAGATAGAAGTTTGATACCATCTGGAATTTTTAAAGCAGCAGCATGGATCGAGTCACCCATAGCTAAGTTAGTCACATCAACGATGATTGATTCAGGGATATTCGTTGGTAAACACTCAACTTCAACTTGGCGAGTAACAACGTTAAGTAATCCGCCTTCAGAAAGACCGATTGCTTTACCTTCAATTTTAATCTCGATAGATACACGGACTGTTTTAGTCATATCTAAAGCGAATAAATCAACATGTTCAGGAATACGAGTTACTGGATTAACCACAACTTCTTTGAATAAAGCAATTTTACCATTCAACTTTGAATTTGAAGATTTAAGATTCATTAAGGCATTCTCGTAATTACGAGTGTTATATTTTAATACATCATTAACGTGGAGAGAAACAGTGACTGGTTCTAAAGATCCGTAGATCACAGCCGGAACCATTTTATTAACTCTTAAACCACGAGCAGTCGCGCGGCCAGCTTCACGAGCTTCAACATTTAATTCAATTCTTTGTTTCATGTTCTATCCTTTTCAATAACGTCTTTGATTTTTAATTCAGTTTTTTAGCTTAGTCGAATAATGAACTCACCGAATCATGATCGTGAATTCTTTTAATCGCTTCAGCTAAGACCGGCGCAATACTTACTACGCTGACTTTACCTGATTCTATCGCTCCTGCGCTTAAAGGAATTGTGTCAGTGACAAAGACCTTTTCAATGCGGCTTTCTTTCAGACGAGCGATAGCTGGTCCTGAAAAAACCGGATGAGTTGCAATTGCGAACACTTGTTTTGCACCATTTTTCAATAAACTGTCAACAGCTTGTGTTAATGTTCCCGCAGTATCTATCATATCGTCGACAATTACGGCCGTTTTGCCAGTGACATCGCCAATTAAATGCATGGCTTTAGCTTCGCCTGGGGCGGAACGACGTTTGTCGACGATGGCTAAGCTGGAATTGATTCTTTTGGCAAAAGCGCGGGCTCTTTCCACGCCTCCAGCATCTGGACTCACTGTGACAAAATCATCGCCTTCGCCCATTTGTTCTTTCCAGGCTCGAGCTAAAGTGGGGATAGCGAATAAATGATCAACCGGGCAGTCGAAAAAGCCTTGAATTTGGGCAGAGTGAAGATCAATCGAAATAATACGGCCAGCTCCGGCTGTTGTCAGTAAGTCAGCCATACATTTTGCCGAAATCGGGGCGCGAGGAGCGACTTTACGATCTTGGCGGGCATAGCCGTAATAAGGAATAACGGCGGTGACTGAGGCGGCCGAGGCGCGCTTAAGCGCATCCAGCATAATGAAAAATTCCATATAGCTTTGATTAACAGGAGTGCAGGTGCTTTGGATCACAAACACGTCTGTGCCGCGAACACTTTCCTTAATTTCGACTTGGGTTTCTCCGTCGGAAAAGTTGTTCACTTGGCTTTGACCGAGAGGGACTTGCAGGATGTTGCAAACAGATTTGGCTAAAGCTTGATTAGAGTTACCAGAAAATATTTTGAACTTATTTTTGTGTGGCATAATTTTTTCCGAGTGTTTAAGATACTTAAGCAAGATATTACACAGGGGAATGAAATGCAAACGACAATTAAATCTGTCTATAGGAACTCAGCTCAATTTTTAGATAAAGATATTGAATTATCAGGTTGGGTCAGAAAAATTCGTGATCAAAAAAACTTTGGTTTTATTGAATTGAATGACGGAAGTTTTTTTAAAGGCCTTCAGATCGTTTTTGACCAAAAATTATCGAATTTTGATGATATTTCGAAGTTATCAATTTCTTCTTCGATCGCCGTTAAGGGTAAGTTAGTTAAGTCGCAAGGGGCCGGACAGGAATTTGAACTCAATGCCACCGAAGTTAATGTTTTCCAAAAAGCCGATCTGGAATATCCTTTGCAAAACAAACGTCATAGTTTTGAATTCTTGCGTGAAATTGCTCATTTAAGACCACGCACCAACACGTTTTCAGCGGTCTTTCGTGTTCGTTCAGTTTTGGCTTTTGCTATTCATAAATTCTTCCAAGAAAATGGATTTGTGTATGTGAATACGCCGATTATTACGGGGATGGATGCCGAAGGAGCCGGTGAAATGTTCCGTGTTTCAACGATACCTTTTGATAAAGTGCCGAAAACAACGGATGGAAAAATTGATTACACTAAAGATTTTTTTGGGAAAGAAACGCACTTAACGGTGAGCGGGCAATTGAATGGTGAAACGTTCTGTTCGGCCTTTAAAAATATTTATACTTTTGGACCGACTTTCCGCTCTGAAAATTCAAATACCTCTCGTCATGCAGCTGAATTCTGGATGATCGAACCGGAAATCGCTTTTGCTAACTTAGAAGCAAACATGGAGCTGGCGGAAGACATGATTAAATACATTATTGAATATGTGATGAAAGAGTGCCCGGAAGAAATGGAATTCTTTAATCAGTTTGTGGAAAAGGGCCTATTTGATAAATTGAAAAACGTCACCTCGAATAAATTTGCCCGTGTCACTTACACCGAAGCCGTCGATATTCTTTTAAAATGTGGTAAAAAATTTGATTATGAAGTTAAATGGGGTATCGATCTTCAATCGGAACATGAACGTTATTTAGCCGAAGAGCATTTTAAAAAACCAACTTTTGTCACGGATTATCCAAAAGAAATAAAAGCTTTCTATATGAAATTAAATGCCGACAATAAAACGGTTCGTGCTATGGATTTATTAGCGCCAGGTATAGGGGAAATCATCGGAGGATCTCAACGAGAAGATCATTTGGAAACATTAATCGAAAAAATGAAAGCGATTCATTTAAATGTTGAGGATTATGCATTCTACACAGATCTTCGTCGTTATGGGAGTTTCCCTCATTCGGGTTTTGGTTTAGGTTTTGAGAGAATGTTGATGTATGTAACGGGAATGACGAATATTCGCGATGTCATTCCATTTCCACGTACTCCAAAGAACGCGTTATTCTAGTCTTAAGATAATAAGGACCATGTTCTAAGTTAGAAATTTGCTTAGAACATGATCTTAATCATTCAAGCAAGTTAAGATTTGATTTTTAAAAATTTCAGCATCGCAGCAATCTATATAAAAACACAATTCAATTGAAAAAATCGGTTAAATTTATTCTGATGGAGGAACATCAAAGTTTATTTCATATTGAGGGGTCGTATATGAAAATCATCAAGTCTGCGCGTTCTTTTATTAATCAATTCTTTATCGCATGTATTATGTCTCTCCTGTCTGTTCAGTCCGTGTGGGCGTGGGGCTTGGTGGGACATCATACTTCAGCTCAAGTGGCGTTAGATATTTTAACGCAACAAAAGTCTCCGGCTTTGAAGCAAATCCAAGATATATTAAAGCGTGATGATTTTGTAACTTCTTCAACTTGGGCTGATGAAATACGTGGGTCCACCACCGAAGATTGGAAATCGACGATTTGGTATCATTTTGAAAAAATGAACGATGGCGACAAATATTTAGTCTATTTAAAAAATCAAGATCCCGAAATTAAAGCTCGCGGAGGAGTCGTGACGGCTTTGTTAGCGAGCGAAACAATATTAAAAGATAAAAAATCGAATGCTGCTAATAAAAATCAAGCTTTGAAGTTCATGATTCATTTTATAGGTGATCTTCACCAGCCGCTTCATACAGGGCGGGCTGAAGATAACGGCGGAAATAAAGTCGATGTTAAATGGCAGGGATTTGATTTATCGCTTCACCAAGTATGGGATTCACAAATCATCGATTTCGGACATAAAAGTTTATTTGCACAAGGTAGTAAATCTGATCAAATCAAATCTTATGCGGATTTCTTGGAAGCTAAGTTTAAAAGAATGGCCTTACCTGATGAAAATAAATTAAAATATGATGACTGGGTGAGCGAATCATTAGTTTCTCGTCCTGATGCTTACAAATATAAAGATGAAGGAGCTAATAAATACACGGCTCGCTTTATCGATCTCGTTGATCAGCGTGTGTACTTGGCCGGAGTACGTATAGCTTACACGATGAATCGTTTATTTCCTGGATATGAAGGAGTTCTGGCGCCGACCGCGGACGGGCAAAATAAATTAGATAATTTTCGTAATCAAGTTGTGGCTATCACAGGTGATCTTTCAAATGTAATAGATTTGAAACCGTCACCATTATCAGGAAATTAGGCTCTATGTCTCAGGTTTTAAGTTCACAAATCATTGACGGTATTTTAGAAGTGGACGGACAGCATGTTTTTGCTAAAAGGGCTGAAATACCTGGTCATGTGAAGTTGATCGATGTCAGACGTCCCGATGAATTTAACGCTGAACTAGGCCATATAGATGGCGCTGAATTGATCACTTTAGGGCCGGATCTCGTTCAATTTTTAAATACAGAAAACAAAGACCAAGAAATCGTATTTATCTGTCGCAGTGGAGGACGTTCTGGTTCGGCAACGCGAGAAAGTGCTCGCATGGGTTTTACTAAAGCCATGAACTTAACTGGTGGGATGCTGGCTTGGAACGCGCTTAAGCTACCAATCGTAAAAGCTTGAGTTTGATTTGATTCGATTATCTAATACTGTATGAAAAAAATCATACTTATTATTGGCGAATTCTTTAAAAACATCTTCGGACAATTTCAATATACGCGGCCTCAGTGGGCTAGTAAAATACAAAATTTTCTGCAACGAAAAATCGCGGTTAATCCTCAACTCTATAAGAAGAGATTTTATAGCAGTATCGGATTAGTGATCCTTGTCGTCGCTGGATTTTTTATTAAATATTATTATGACCATCGCCCACGCCCTGATGCTGTCACTTTTAAAGTATCACCGTTGGCAAGCTATGACTTTGTAAAGCCTGAAGCTCGATCACTTGTTTTAACTTTTGATAAATCAGTAGCGAATATTAATATGATCGGTCACGCTTTGAATGACGAAGTGAAAATGAAGCCAGAAATTAAAGGACAATGGCTGTGGTTATCGGACAAGGAGCTTAAATTTATCCCATTATTCGAAAAAGGAAAATTAGATTGGCCTATCGGACAAAAATTCACGGGATCTATCAGTTCTAAAATATTATCACCGAATGTCGAATTGATGAGTCATGACTTTGAATTTGAAACAGAAAATATAACGGCGACTATTCAAGAATCGTCTTTTTATCAAGATCCACGCTTTCCTGATAATAAAAAAGTCGTCACGACCTTTAAATTTAATTATCCCGTTGATACAGAAAGTTTAAAAAAAAGAATTCAGTTATTTGAAAAAATAGAAAATGGGTTTGAAACTAAATCGAAATATGAAATCACGACGTCATTCGATGAATTAAAATCAAAATTGTATGTCACTTCATCGAATATTAAAATTGATAATTCGAATAAAGAGTACCGCTTTATTTTAGATAAAGGATTTGGTTCAGTTTTTGGAGGTCAAGCCTCAACTGAAACGGTGGCTTCAATTCAAGTGCCTTCGCTGTATGATTATTTTAAGATGACTCAAATTGGAATTGTGATTGTGCGTAATGAAAAATTTGAATCAGAGCAAATTCTTCATTTAGAAAATATTTCGGAAATTGCATCGGAAGAATTAGCTAAAGCTATGCAGGTATATGAATTACCATATAATAACGCCAGCCTTTCAGATCAAGACAAAAAACAAAAAGGCGCCTATCGGTGGCATAGTGTTTCAGAAGTGACCAGCGAAGTCTTAGCTCAATCTAAAAAAGTTGAAATGAAAGTTATAGCCACGGAGCAAGCCATTTCATTACAACATTCTTATCGATTTAATGTCGCTCCGGGTAGAAGTCTTTATGTTAAGATTCCGAAAGACACCACATCATTTGGCGGATTTAAATTAAAGGAAGATTCTGAAAAAGTCATTTTTGTTCCTCAGTATCCTTCTGATTTGCAGATTATGGGTAAGGGGTCGTTAATACCCTTATCTGGTCGTCATCATTTGTCTTTGGTTTCTCGTAATATTAATAAAATCGCTTATACTATTAAGCAAGTTCGTATGGAACAAGTGAATCACTTGATTCCAGGTCTCATGAATGAATTTACCACGCCAGACAGCTACGAAATAAAAGAAGATCGTATTTCAGAACAAACAACAGGGGAGATTCCTTTAGTAAATAAGAATCCACAGAAATCACAGTTCAGTTCGATTGATTTATCTTCTTATATGGGCTCAGGAAAAAAAGGTTTATTTATTATATCAGTGAATTCCAAAAATTCTCCTGAATCTGTTTCAGATCGTCGCTTCGTCATATTAACAGATATTGGAATGATCGTGAAGAAAACAAACTCAGGTCAGTATGATGTTTACGTTCAAAATATTAGTACGGGACTTCCTGTTGTCGCAGCTAAAGTAAGCGTTATGGGACAAAATGGAATTAATGTTTTGAATGGCGAAACTAACGCACAAGGCGTCGTCAGTTTTCCCAATCTCAAAGATTTTAAAAATGATAAGCAACCGATCGCTTTTGTCGCGCAATCCGGTGAAAGTATTTCATTTGTGCCGTTTGAATCGTACTCTCGCGAATTAGATATGACAAGCTTTGATATCGGTGGAGTTTATGACTCATCGAAATCAGATGAATTGAATGCTTTTATTTTCTCTGACCGTGGAATTTATCGTCCAGGAGAAAAGGCCGATTTTGGGTTAGTGGTGCGCTCTAAAAACTGGGGTAAATCTTTTACGCAAATTCCGATTGATATTGTTATTCAAAATACCTCTGGCCTAGACGTGTCGAAGCAAACAATTAAAGTGAGCTCAAATTCCATGGATACAGTCAGTTTTAAAACTGAAGATTATTTCCAAACCGGTCAGTATACGATTTATGCCTATATGAAAGATAAGAATAAGAATTTGATGATGATCGGAAGCCAAACTTTTCAAGTGGAAGAATTTGTTCCAGATCAAATCAAAGTACGTACGTCGTTATCTTTAATGAATCTAGAAGGTTGGGTTAAGCCTAAAGATTTAAAACTAAATCTCAGTGCATTTAATCTCTATGGAAAGCCGGCCACCGATCGTGTTGCTAAGTCCAAGTTGCGAATACGCGCTGCAGATGTGTATTTTAAAAAATGGAAAGACTATTATTTTAATGTTCCCAAGCCTAATCAGCTTGAAATCCAAGATAGTCTTCCCGAGCAAAAAACTAATGATAACGGTGAAACGGATTGGACTCTAAATTTAGATTCATTGGAAAAATCCATTTATCGGATGAATATTGACTCGGAGGTCTTTGAAACTGAGGGTGGAAAAAGTGTTAAGACTCAATTAAGTCAGTTGATATCTAATCAAGATTACTTTTTAGGATTTAAACCGGCTACAGCGTCCGTGTTGGATTTTTCGTTTATAAAAAAATCATCCGATGCTTCGCTCAATATTATTACTGTGAACTCTAAACTCGAACCGGTCGCTGCAAAAGATATCGAAGTCGTGATGATTGAGAAAAAGCCGACTTCTATTCTGACTCGCTTACCCAATGATACTTACGCTTATCAAACGGTGCATAAAGAAAATGTAATCAAGACTTTTAAGTTGAATGTAAATGCTAAGAATACGCTTTTAAAATTAGATACAGAAACAGTCGGCGAATTTATTTTGATCTTTAAAGATTCAGATAAGACTGAACTCAATCGGTTGGTGTATAATGTAGTTGGCAATGCTGATTTAGATCGAGGTTTGGAAAAATCATCTTTATTAAAACTAGGTTTAAATAAAAAAGATTATAAATCAAATGAAGAGATCGAAATCCAGATCAAAGCTCCTTATGCGGGAGCCGGTTTGATTACGATTGAGCGCGATAAAGTTTATGCTTCGAAATGGTTTAAATCGACAGGGCGAAGTGCCGTTGAAAAAATTCAGATTCCAGCAGGACTAGAGGGTCAGGCTTACGTCGTCGTAACGATGCTCCGTGATCAGAAATCTGAAGAGATTTATACTTCGCCATTATCTTATGGTGTGACTTCGTTTGCGATTGACCTGGAGGCCCGTAAATCGAAAATTGAAATATCGGCGCCAGAGAAAGTAAAGCCTGGGCAAATCTTAAGTTTCAAAGTTAAAGCCGAACAAAAAACTAAAGCTGCGATTTACTTAGTTGATGAAGGTATTTTACAAGTGGCCAGTTATAAACTTCCACAGCCTTTAAATTATTTCTTCCAAAAGAAAGCTCTTCAAGTGAGTACGTCGCAGATTTTAGATTTAGTTATGCCTGACTTCAGTCAAATGGGGAATCAAGCCGCCGGCGGAGACGAATCTGCGCGCTTAGGTCAAAGTATTAATCCTTTTAAACGTAAAGGCATTCCTCCGGTCGCCGATTGGATAGGGGTTAAGGATTTAGGAGCGGAATGGAGTACTTTCCAATATCAAGTGCCTGACTATTTCAATGGGAATCTAAAAGTTATGGTGGTGACCGCAGATGAGCGTAAATTAGGTTCCACATCAACCGACGTGAATGTTCGCGGAGATTTTATTATCAGCGCCACGTCATCAATATTTACAGCTCCTGGTGATGAATTTGAAATTAATCTCATCATAGCTAATCAATTAAAAGGGAGCGGGCCTAGTGCTCAAGTTGAATTAGATATTCAGACAGATCAAGGTTACAGTTTAGTTGATAAAAATATTGAAGCTTTAGTTATTCCGGAAAATAAAGAGAAAAGCTTTAATTTTAAAATTAAGGCTTCAGAACATTTGGGATCTCATCCTATTATCGTATCAGCGGGGATAGGGGCTAAAAAAGCTAAAGTTGAAATCAATATTTCAAATCGTCCAGCGGTTCCACATCAACAAAAAATAGAATGGATTGTAGTTCAAGATAAAGCCATTGAATTAAAGCCGATTTCCAATTTGCGACCAGAATTTAAAAAGAACTATTTACAAGCTCATACATCGATTCAAGATCTCATTAAACCATTTGAGTCTTTCTATGAAATTAATGACTATCTTTGTACGGAACAAATTGCCAGTCAGTTGATGCCATTAGTTTTGAAAAATGAAAAAAGCAAAGATGAGGTCGCTAAAGTGAATCGTCTGATTTCATTATTGCGTGCACGTCAATTGACTGAAGGCTCGTTTTCACTCTACCCAGAACAAGGAATAGCACAGCCTGACACCAGTCTTCATTTAGGTATGGTGTTTTTGTATATGCAGGAAAAAGGCGAGCCGATTCCTCAGGATATGTGGACACGATACTTATCAAGTTTAAAGTCTGAGTATAATCAAATGCAGTCGTCAACAGACCTATACCGTAAAGCCAAATCCATTTATATATTGATGAGATCACAGTATGTACCGAAATCAGATTTAAAAAATATGGCTTCGATACTAAATGATAAGGCCTCAAGCAAAGATTTGGCCTCAATTACAGCCTATTACTTGGCGGCTAGTTTTAAATTATCTCTACAAGAGGACCTATCGCAAAAAGCTTTAGCTTTAGCTGAAAAAAATCAAGCTTTGAAACTAACGGATCAATTCTTGTTTGATGATGGTGAACAGTTCGAGCAATATGCTTTATTGGTGCGACACTTTGGAAAAATAGCGGATGTTTTTTCAAGCAAGACATTCTTTAAGTTAATTGATTTGGCAAATGCCAGACAACTGAATACATATTCATCGAGTTATTTATTGATGAGCTTAGATACTTTAATGAAACAAAGTGGCGGAGCAAGTTTAGAAAAATTAACTATTAAAGCTATTAAAGCTGATAAAACCGAAACAAATTTGCAGTTTGGAGTAAACAAGCAAAAGAAAATAGATTTTGAAAATTCGATCGTCGGAGTCAGTTTGTCTAATACCAATCCAGCACCTCAGTTGTTGTCTTATGTTCAAGCGGGATATGATACCAGTGATCGTATGGTAGAAAAAACAGATGGAATCGAAATTTCAAGAACTTTAGTCGATGATACGGGGAAGGCCGTTACCAATACAGATATTGGAAATGAATTAACAGTTAAGATCAGAGCACGAACAAATTTGAAAAAATATTCATCTATTCTTATCAGTGATTTATTACCAGCTGGCTTTGAAGTCGTTTTGAATTCAGTGAGAAAAAATAAGTTAGAACCTGAAAGTGCTAACGATGTTTCGCCGTCTGAATCTGAAAGTCCTGCTGAATCAGGAGAGGGTGATGAAGGAGCTTCTTTTTGGCCGTGGCATTTAATGATCAATCGTGCCTACGCCGAATCTATCGTTCCCCTGGCTCATATTCCAAATATGGCGACCGATTTGATTGATGTGCGTGAAGATCGTGTCAATATTTACGTGTCACTTGATCAAGACATGAAAGAATACTCTTATAAAATCAAAGCCATTTCAAAAGGGAAGTTTGTCGTTCCTGGTATTTATGCTCGTGGTTTGTATCGCACGGATTTAACTGGTCAAGGCGCTTCGGGATTGATTGAAGTTAAATAAGTATAAACTTTTTTTTATAGTTATTTTGTGTGGAGTGATCCTTCATAGGATCTCTTCTTTTGTTTTTCGTGGTCAATTGATGGCTCAAAAACCGTTTTCACAACAGTTCTATGATCGAAATGGAATATTGCTCCGATTGACTTTAGCTGGCGATGAAAAATATCGAATCAAAACAGATTTGACAGAAATTGATCCAAAACTAGTTCAGCAATTTCTAAATAAAGAAGATCGTTATTTTTATTGGCATTTTGGTTTTAATCCCATCAGTCTTATGCGTGCAGTCTATGCCACTTACCTAGCCCATGATATTAAACAAGGGGCCTCGACGATCACTATGCAAGTTTCAAGACTATTGTATCCGGAAACCACCAGATCAATTCTGGGAAAGCTTAATCAGATCTTTCAAGCGGCCCGCATAGAGCTCATGTACAGCAAAGATGAAATCATTTCGGCCTATTTAAATTGGACACCCTATGGAAGTAATATCGAAGGGGTCGGCGCAGCCTGTTTTTTTTATTTTAATAAAAGCTGTCAAAACTTATCTTTAAACGAAGCTCAGTATCTGGTTCAGATGCCGCAAAGTCCCCAGAGATTTACGGCCGTGGCTAATGAAAAGAAGAAAAATGTTTTTTTTCGTGCTCCACATTTTGTCGAATACCTATTACAAACAGGTCTTGAACAAAAAAAAATTAAGACGACTTTAGATTATAGATTAAATACTGAAGTTCAAAATATTGCTGAGAAATACTTTAAAACCCAGAGCTCTTTAGGAATTAAGAATTATTCGGTGATTATTGTAGATTCCAAAACCAACGAGGTTTTATCTTATTTAGGTTCAGCTGATTATTTTAATCGTAATATTAAAGGACAGATCGATGCCAATCGCTCATTGAAGTCACCTGGTTCAACATTAAAACCATTTATATATGCTCTAGCTTTACAACAAGGTTTGATTCATGAAAAAACTTTATTAAAAGATATTCGAATGTCCTTTGGCGGTGTGAATCCAGAAAATTTTGATGAGCAATTTTTAGGTCCCATTTCGGCTGACCAAGCTTTAATTATGAGTCGAAATCTTCCGGCGGTAGATTTGTCTATGAAATTAAGTGAGCCAACACTTTATGATTTTTTAAAAGGAAAAAGTTCTTTAAAATTTCGTGATGAAAAATACTATGGATTATCATTAGCTTTAGGCGGTGTTGAATTTTCTATGGTGGATTTAGTTAAACTTTATTCTGCTTTAGCTCAACAAGGTCGCTACTATAATTTGAATTTTATCAAAGCTGAGAAGAAATCTTTGCCTCAAAAAATTATAACTCCGGAAGCGGCTTACGTAGTTATGCAAATGTTGAAGAAAAATCCACGAACAGAAAGTGCGCTTTTTCAAGATTTAGCAAAATCAAATTTACCTATAGCTTGGAAAACAGGAACTTCAAAATCTTATAAAGATGCGTGGGCTATTGGTTTAATGGGAAATTACACGGTCGGAGTTTGGTTCGGTGATAATGATAAAGCGATTAATCCAGCTTTAGTCGGTCGCAATATGGCAGCACCGTTATTTTTTCAAATTTATGATTTGATTAGAAATTCTCAAAAATATAGTTTAAATCAAGAAGCACCTATTTGGATGTCGAAATTCGGATTGAATGTAAAATCAGTTCATATATGTAGTGTCTCTAAAAAAATAAAAACGGATAATTGTGGTCATCAGACGGAAACCAGTCTTTTTATTCCTTCGGTTTCGCCTATTGAAACATGTCAGATACATCGTAAGGTTTTTGTGGATACTAGAAATAACAAAATGTCGTGCGAATCGTTTTCAGGATCTCAAGAGAAAATTGTCGAAGTTTGGCCTGATGATTTATTAGATGTATTTCGTAAAGCAGGTTTAAAAAAGATCGCTCTATCGGATCGAAAATTTTCTTGTCATAGTTTAAATGGTTTATCACAGAGCTTAACGATCACCAGTCCGCAAAAAAGTATTGATTATTTAATCTCTGCTCAAGAAAATAAATATAAAACAAAAATCCAGCTGCGTGCCATTTCAGAATCAGACAGCCAGTATTTAGATTGGTTTGTAGGTAAAAGCTATATCGGACGAGCGTATAAAGGAAACAGTTTGTTTTTTGAAGCGACACAGCCCGGAATGTACGACGTCACAGTGACGGATAACTTAGGGAGATCTCAGAGTAGTCAATTCACCGCTAAGATCAATACCTACTAAAAGGTATAGGCATGATATTTTTCTTTTTGAGAAGATTTAATCCACTCTTGAACTATTTTTAGTTTTAAAATTGACTGCATATATTTTTGAATTTTTTTATTTTTGATTTTTATGCCGTAAGATTGAAAACGGAAAATGACCGGAGCGTAGAACGCATCGATAATGCCAAACTCACCAAATAAAAATGGACCTTTAGAATTTGTTAAACAAGTTTCCCAGATACTAATAATACGTTGGATATCATTGATTGTTCCAGGAACAAGATGTTTGATTTCCATACGTAATGAAATATCCATCGACAGTTGAGTGCGTAAAGACATAAAGCCAGAATGCATTTCAGAAACGTAAGATCGAGCCAAGGCACGATCTTGAATGTCTGACGGCCAAAGATTTTTTTCAGGTGCTAAATCTGAGCTCAGTTCGGCGATGTATTCGCTAATGGCTAATGAGTCCCATATATGAAGATCACCATGAATAAGAACCGGCACTTTACCAGAAGGTGAATACTTCTCGATATTTTTTGTTGTTTGAGGCAAATCTAATTCAATATTAATTTCTTTAAATTTAAGGCCTGAAGCGCGAAGAACGAGCCAAGGACGCAGTGACCATGAAGATAAATTTTTGTTCCCAATAACTAAAATCAGTCCATCGTTTCTCATGAAGTCTTTTTCTTCGGTATTTTCTTTTCTTTTGTCGTTTGCGGCGGAGCTGTAAACAAAATATCAACGTAAGTCGTGCCTTTAGCTAAAGATGAAGAAGGGCGAGCGATTTGTCCTTTGATTTCGATTTGTCCGTTGACGAAATATTCTTTGAGTTTTCCACGTGAGATATTTTTCATATCTAAGTTTTCTTTTTGAGCTTTAAGAGCATTTAAAAGAACCGTGTCCATGCGACTTTCGTGGCGTTCGAGGTTTAAAATAATGCGAAATGAACGAGGCGGTTGTTTTGGTACAAAATCAGTCATGGTTTCTCCGGGTAATTCAAAAACGCATCCTACTGCTTTATTGTGAAAATGCCAATAATGAATACAAAGGATGTGACAGATTGCCTTTGAGTCGGCTTTAAATGTCTCATTGTTAAACAATTAGACGACTTTTTATCCTTATAATGATTCAGTTCGCTTTTAAGTTGGAATGTTTTTAGCAAAACACCTTTGGAATTTAAAGCTCTTGGGAATCTCACGTGTAAAATTATTATTTGGAAGGACGTATTATGAAAGTATCGCATCTATTAATGGCTCTCGTTGCATTTCATTTTTTTGGAGCCAGTGCGTCCTTCGCTAAAAAAGGTCCAACTGTAGAATCATTTAAAGTCGAGCCAGCTTATGAAGCTTCGACAGGGTTATTATTTAACGAAGCTGAATACGTGTCTGGTCAGTCGCCGTTAAGCCAATTTGATAATGTGATCGTCGTTAATAAAGCAGAACGAACGAAGACGTCTACGACGGGGCAATCTATAAGAATGTTCTCTCATGGCGTTGAAGTTAATTTAGAAAAAAATAATGTTTCTACCGGTAAAGAAGATGTAGAAATTGTAAAAGGTTTCACGAAATTCATTCGTAAATTGGGGGCCAAAGGTACGACAACATCTCATTGGAGGCATACAACTAAAGGTTTTTACTCTGTAAAACGCGTTGAAGCTTCAAATTATCAATCAGGTGAATCAAGTTACCATATGCCCTATGCGATCTTTTTTAACGATGTCAACGGTTTAGCTTTGCATGAAGTGCCTTGGGAATTTTCTGAAGAAGGACATGCGGCTTTGGGAAATCGCGCTTCAAGTGGTTGCGTTCGTGTCCATAAAGATACTATTCCAGGAATCAATCAAGCGGTGAGAGATGCGGGTAAAGGATTAGTTCCCGTGATCGATACAAAAACAGGCTTACAGGAAGTCAATCCTGATGGTTCTTTAAAAACAACAACAGGTTGGAGAACGATCGTGATTATTCAAGAAGTTGAAAACGACGAAGATTTAAAAGCAACTCAGGCGATTAAAGATATTCGCTAGGTGTTGGAGTTACTACTCAGAAAGAAAAAAGGCGCCCAATAAGGCGTCTTTTTTTATTCTCGTGGGCGAACTTCGAGAAGTTCGACATAAAATATTAAATTGGAGTTCGGGGTGATAAATTTTCCCATTTGTCTTTCGCCGTAAGCCAGGCGAGCAGGAACATGCAATGTGCGTTTGCCCCCTTCTTTCATACCCATGAGGCCTTGATCCCATCCTTTGATCACTCGGCCCGATCCAATCACGAATTGAAACGGGCGTCCATGATCATGAGATGAATCAAACTTGGTTCCATCTTCTAAAAAGCCTTCGTAGTGACAGAGAAGCAGTGCTCCTTTGCTGGCGGTCTTACCTGTACCTTCTCGTGTGTCAGTGATCTTAAGTTCATTCATGGAAAGAGTATGTCTCATTCTGAGATGAGTGTATGCCTTTTTTTGTGATTAGGGGTGATATCGACACTTTAAATAATTCTGAATTTTTTTAATCTTAAAAATGCACTAAGCAAAACAATAGGTTACAACTTTATACATTTTTGGCCACGTGATTGCAATTTAAGGTCTTGTGTAATTTTATTAAAGGAGTTTTTATGAACAAGTTATTATTAGGTTTGACTGTTTTAGTTTTAGGTTTTGGATGCGCTAAGGAATCAAATAGCAATAATACAACGGCCACGACCAATGCCTATCAGTTGAATACATCTGGACAATGTGTTCAAACATCGACGGGACAATTCGTTCAAGCGAACTACTGTCAACAAAATCAAACCGGTCAACAATGTTACGGAAATTATTCTTATAATGGTCATATTTACGCGTGTGGTATTCAGTATAACTGCAGCGGATATACAGTGATTAATGTTCAAACGGGTCAATCAGTTTATTGCCAATAGTTAAGTCGACAATAAGTTAAATGTAAAAGGGACATCGAACGATGTCCTTTTTTTATTTAATAATGTGGTGGTTTTTCGTTCGGGCGGATATCATTTTCGCCTGATTTGATTTGGTTGTGAAAATTTTCGATAGTTTTTTCAAGTTGAGTGATTTGCTGCTGTTGCTTGTAGATAGCTTCGTGCAGATCTTCAATGGTTTGATCTTGGAACGATATTTTGGTTTCTAAATCGATAAGGCGTTTTTCAAAGTCCATCGGTTAGCAGTAGCACTATTAACCTATGTTGTGCAAGAGGTGCTGAGTGACAATTATTGGGTTAATGTCAGTTAATAGCCGAGTATCTGTTCTATAAGCGTCTAAAAAGACTCTCATTTTGGAACAAGGTTCGCATAATAAACTCTTATTCAGAGGAGCTCCTGGTGAACCTATTTAAAGTCGTCCCTTTTATATTTTTGCTGGCTTTTTCCAGTCTCAGTTTAGGGGCCGATTTGTGCTCTGACTTATTTAGTGCGGACCGTTTAGCAACCGCCGAACAAGCCACACTGACAGAAGCGGATCAGTTGACAGAGGAAATTGAAGAACAAAACGGAGCATTAAGAAAAATTGAGATCCAGCATCTTTACGAAAAGGCTGTTAAGTTTCTACAGACAAAAGTAACGGGAACATCAATACGCAGTACCGCGGCTTTGAAGAGTCGCCGCAAACTTCAATTGATTGGTTTTTTAAAAGGCGGAAAATATTCTGAGGCCATCGATATTTACCGTGATACCTTTGAAAATGTTGAATTATCTTATCACCGTATCCGTCAGGATTTGGGAACGATGGAACGGCTTCAAGAACAACCCGTACTTGATAAAAGTGAGATGGCGAATTTGGAATTGCGTTTGCAATTGTATCAACGTCGATTTGCAACCAGCTATGGTGAATACATTGAAATCAGATCTTACTTAGAAAAATTAAGTGCTGATCCAAAAATAGATCAGGTGACGGCGGAAGCAGCGACAAAAACTTTACTGTATTTAGGTGTTCATAAATTTAATGAAACCAATATCGATTATAAGTCATTAGAAATTCCAACAGAGCGTCCGACGATGGCTGAAATTAAAGATCTTTTCCGCAGTAAAGCGCAATATACGCGGATCAAGTTATTCAGTGATTTTAAAGCTGAAATTGTTACGGTGGTTACATACATGCTGTCT
>CALMPX010000143.1 GCA_937871355.1 uncultured Bdellovibrio sp. | reverse complement strand
TCCAAAATAACCATGATAACGACCTTGTCCACTATTTCCAATTCCACCGAATGGTAAATTATGATTCGCTAAGTGAACCATCAGTGTATTGATGCCGACGCCGCCAGATGGAAACTTGTTTAAAATCGTTTCTACAAATTTTTTATCATCTGAGAAGACATATAACGCTAAGGGGTTTGGGCTTGTATTATATATATTTTCGATATCCGGTAAACTTTCGTATGTATAGACGACAGCCATCGGGCCAAAAATTTCTTCCGTTTTTAATTTTTCTGAAGCTGATTCTGCCTCCACTAATAAGGTTTGAGTTGTCGCAAAATCAATGCTCGACATACTTTTTAAACGCTCAGTATGGTTTTTGTTGATAATTTCTGTTGGATTTTCATTTTTAAACTGCTCTGAATCTTTTTGGTTTTCAGTCATAAACTTGGTTTTAATCGATTGGTGAATAATTAAAATATCCGGAGCTACGCAGGCTTGTCCTCGATTTGAAAATTTTCCCCAGAATATTTTTTTGACCACGTCTTTAATATTAATTGTATGATCGATAATAGCCGGAGATTTTCCACCGAGCTCTAATGTACAGGGAATCAACCGTTCGGCGCAAGTTTTGGCGATAATTTTTCCAACCGGTGTTGATCCTGTAAAGAACACATGATCTACCGGGTAAGTAAGAAGCTCATTAGTTTTTTCTTTTTCACCCATCTCTAAGATGACTTCATTTTCACTGAAGCAGTCTTTGCACATTTTTTCCATTAAATTGGAGGCGTGGCTGGTGAGTTCGCTGGGTTTTATAATAACTGTATTGCCGGCCGCTAAAGCGGCGATCAGTGGCATCACAGTTAATTGAAACGGGTAATTCCAAGGGGATATAATCAGAATCACACCTTTGTTTTCAAAGCGTATACGGCTGGTATGTCCGGCTAAACTCAGAGGAGTGGAAACTTTTTTATCTTTCATCCAGCGTGGTAATTTTTGAATAAAATATTTTAATTCAGATAAAACCATGACGATTTCGGTAACTTGGGTTTCAAACTTTGGTTTTTTAAAATCTTGAAAAAGGGCTTCTTCGATCAGGCTTTCATGATCTTTGATCCACTTTTGAAGCTTAATCAGTCGTTCGACACGTGAGGAAGTTGATTCAAAACGGTTATGTTGGGCTTTTTCTTTAAGGGCATTAAATATTTTTGAAGTCATAAAGTTTTTCATCCAATAAGTGACGAGGTTTTATATTCATCAGAGAGTTGATAAAACTGCCGCCCAGACCTGGAATATCTTTTTCCAGATCGGAAATCAGTTTTTTCATTTTTTGTCGTTTCATACCTTCTTGTGATCCACAAAGATTACAAGGGATAACTGGAAAATTCCAAATCGAAGCCAATTCGATCAAATCTTTTTCTGCGACATAACACAAAGGACGTAACACAGTATTACGATCATCATCGGATTTGAGTTTTGCCGGCATAGTCGAAAGCTGACCCGTATAAAACATGTTTAATAGCGTCGTTTCAATCAAATCATCACGGTGATGGCCTAAGGCCATTTTTGTGAATGAGTGATCGACGGCATAGTCATATAAAATGGCGCGACGAAGTTTAGAGCAAAGGCTGCAGTAAACGCCGTTTGTCACTTTTTCTTTGACGATCGAGTAGGTGTCGCGTTCAAGCACCGAGAAAGGAATACGTTCGAGTTCGAGCCAGCTGGCAAAAGCTTTCTGATCAAAGCCCGGTTGTTTTTGATCAAGCAGGACGGCGTGAATAGAAAAATCAATTTCAGCACGTTTGCGTATTTCATCTAAAAGAATAGTTAATATAGAGGAATCTTTTCCGCCAGATACACAAATCATGAGTTTATCGTTATGGGCCAGCATATTAAAATCAGCTAAGGCGGTGGTCATTTGTTTTCGGATCTTGATGGCTAAGGGGTGATTTCGATCGACAGCTGTAGGTTGAAAATCTGTTGTTAAGTTCATGTTCGTGCTCCTTCATAGGTAATCACTTGATGAGCTAAATCAATGCCATGTGTTTTTAAGGCTTGTGTCGCGCGCTCAAAAACCTTGTCACCAATCACGTATTGTTTTCCATAATCATCGATATAGTAAATAGCTTTGATGGCGATCCAGTTTTCATTAATATCTTGAATGTAAGCAAACGGCGTCGGAACGCCTCGAATATCTGATATCTGAGCGATGGCTGTCTCAATAATATCTTTAGCTTTCATCGAATCGGCATCAAATTTAAGTCTGAATAATTGACTGCGAATAATAGGTCCTTTTTCAATGGAAAAATTTGAAACCTGACACGAGGCCACCAGTTTATTGGGTAAAGTGATTAATTCATCCGTCAGACCGACTAAGACAGTAGATCTCCAGGATAATTCTTTGACTTGTCCAATAATTTTAACCAGTCCATTTTGAACTTCGATCCAATCATCTAATTCAAATGTTTTATCCACCTGTAATGATATCCCCGCAAAAAGATTTCCAAGCGTATCTTGTAAGGCTAAACCCAGAACAATCGAGAAAGCCGCTGAAGTCGCTAAGATCGGCGTCAGGTCAATGCTAAATATTTTTGACAACGACCAGAAGCCAATCACGACAGAAAGGATTAATGAAAAGATATTAACTAATAAAAGAGGAACTCCGGCGCGCATCGATCCTAAGAATAAATATTGAAGAACAAACAAACGGAAACACTTAACAAAAATATAAGCACCAGAAAAATAAGTCAGTGAGGCCAAGTAGGGAGTCGTTTTTTTGAGGAAAAGTGATTCGGCGGAATAGGTTGAAGCCAGTGTGTAAAGTGCAAAAAGAAGACTGAGGACGCAGACATGGCGGATGAGATTCGCGAAGTGATTTTTAAGACTTTGATGGCGTTCTAGGGATACGTTTTTAAGAAAAAATTTATAGAAGAAAAAGCATAAAATATAAAAATTAATGATCAGAACGTAGAGCTCAAAGTCGAGTAAATCGTAGAGTGATAGGGGGAAAGCTGGGTGAATGGACAATCAAAGCTCCTTATTCAGTATAACTATGGACAAAGACTAACATAAAAATAACACCAGAGCTAGACCTTAGGCTCGATGTCATTTAACAAATCAGATTTTTCAGATTACAATTAAGCTTGCAACACAAGGAGTTTCATCATGGTGGATCATACGGCGACGAGTTCGGGCCTTAAGCGGCCTATAGGTATATACATCCTAGCGGTGCTATTTATACTTGCTCCATTGGGGAATATTCTGATCAGTTTTGCCGGCGCCGGGATTTCGAACTGGTATGAACCGAGTATTTTTACAGCATTTGTGCAATCGATTCCAGGATTAGAATGGGCCTGGCTAGGGTTGCTCTTTTTAACAGGAGTTCTTCTGTTTAGACCGCATAAATTATCATGGTCTTTCGCCATTGTGACTCTGTTATTAATATTGTGTCTGAATATATACCGCATGTACTCCGCCGGAGAAAATTCCATCACGCCTCAGTATTTGAAGGTCTTTTCTATTTTAGCTTTGTTTTGTACTTTAGGTGTTTTGGTGATCGCCTTTTATTTCAGATTCCCGTATTTGGATCGTCGAGCCAATTGGATTAAAAATATCGAACGATTTGATCTGGTAACCGAAGTTAAATTTGAAAACTCTTTATCCAAGACAGAATCCATTTCAATTACAGGCTGTAAGATTTTAACATCCACGAAGTCAAATCTTAAAGCGGGTGACCAGTTAGAGACTCAGTTCCCAGAGATTTATTCAAAACCAGTTAAGTGTACAGTGGTAGAAAGTAAAGAGAACGATTTAAGATTAGAGTTCGCAAGTGGTCAGGATGAGTTTTTGGTTAAACTTAAGTCCTGGATTAAAACTAAAACTGGAGCTTGATCTATAAGGACGAGGTTGAAAAACGTCTTATAATGAGACGTAACATAATGATTTAAGTTTTTATAATGAGACGCCGATATGTACTATGTTGATATACTATTTAATGAATGGGAGCCAAAATGAAACAGAACAATATGTTTGTGAAAAATCTACTTAAGTTTGCATCGTGGACGATGGCGCATGCATCGTGGATGACGATGGCA
>CALMPX010000142.1 GCA_937871355.1 uncultured Bdellovibrio sp. | reverse complement strand
AGTCGAACGAAAATGCCATTTTAAAAGAAAAAGTGACCGAAGAAGATATCGCCGATGTCGTTTCTCGTTGGACCCATATTCCTGTGTCTAAAATGTTGGAATCAGAACTACAAAAACTTCTTAAAATGGAAGAGGTTTTAAAAAGTAAAGTGGTTGGTCAAGACAATGCGATGCAGATTATATCAGATGCCGTTCGCCGGTCTCGTGCTGAGATCAGCGATCCCAATCGTCCCATTGGCTCATTCATCTTCGTTGGGCCGACCGGGGTAGGTAAAACTGAGACGGTGAAAGCGCTTGCTGAATTTTTATTTGATGATGCTCAAGCTATTGTTCGATTAGATATGAGTGAATATATGGAGAAGCATTCAGTGGCTCGACTGATCGGAGCTCCTCCGGGGTATGTTGGTTATGAAGAAGGCGGTCAATTAACCGAAGCTATTCGTCGTAAACCCTATAGTGTTGTCTTGTTAGATGAAATTGAAAAAGCTCATCCTGATGTTTTTAATATTTTGCTCCAAGTCTTGGACGAAGGACGTCTGACGGACAGTCAAGGCCGCGTGGTCAATTTTAAAAATACCATTATCGTTATGACCTCGAACTTGGGATCTACGATAACTGATCCATCAGTTTCAATCGCGGAAGCTCTTCGTCAGTTTTTCCGTCCTGAGTTTTTAAATCGTATCGACGAAGTGATTGAATTTAAACATTTACAAAAAAGCAATTTAGACCAAATTGTGCGTATTCAGCTGAAAGATCTCGAGAAACGTTTGGAATCTAAAAATATCCAAATGAATTTTTCAGACAAGTTGATTCATTGGTTAGCGGAAAAAGGTTATGACTCTGTTTACGGCGCTCGACCTTTGAAGAGATTGATTCAGACGGCGATCCTGAACAAGGTGGCGAAAGATATTATCTCTGGGGGCATTAAGCCTGATGCAAAGTGTGATCTCGACATCGAAAACAATGAAGTTGTGATTAGTGTAAAATAAGTAGACTGTTTTTTCTTAAATTTATTTTTAAATTGTGTGATTGTGTAAAACTAGTTTTCAGTTTTTACAGACTAATA
>CALMPX010000141.1 GCA_937871355.1 uncultured Bdellovibrio sp. | reverse complement strand
TGACAAAAGTCCACCTGTACAACTTTCAGCAAAACCCACCGTAGCGCGGTTGTCACGAAGAACATGGATCGAGCGCGCCACACATTTTTGCAGTTCATTTTGTGAATAAAATGAGGACATTTTACTTTCCATTTTTTGAACGACGGCTTGTGGTTTTATCGAGATCGTCATTTTTCTTCCTTTGTCCCTACAGCGCTTGCTTTAACGACTTTCATATAATTTACACTTAACTTTCATATAATTTACATATCAATTTACACATATGTAAAGAACTATTTTTATCATGACCTGAAGTTACAGACAAAAGTTCGTAAATGCCCGCAAATGGGCCCTCAGACTCATTTTAGTGCTTTATTTTTCTGCATAATGCCTAGGCTTTGAACATTAAATACCAGATTAAAGTCCTGAAAAGGTCTAGTCGATATATGGTTTATGAAAAATATAAAAACGACAGTTCAAAAAAACTTTTTGTTATCTGCACTAGTTATTCTTGTTGTTCTGTCAACCTCGTGTGGACAAACTAAAAATGCAACGGGCTCAGCTATCGATGAAACAGGAGATGAGATCGCCACTCTTGTACCGATTGATCATTCAAATAATTCTGTTCAAAAACAAAACTTAAAAATAACGACCGATATGAATATTCGTTATTTAAAATCAAATGTTCTTGAAGCCATCACAGAATTACCAACAGGAACAATCGTTAGTGTTGCAGACAATTCACAACTTTTTAATTATGACTTTCGGAACAGCAACGGAGATTTAGCTCGTTCGAGCACGGGATTCTTAAGTCATATTACCATTGTTTCTGTTCCCGCCGCTTATGCCTCTCAATTTCCGGCTTCACGAATTGAATCCTTAAACGCCACAGCGGGCGGACTGTATATGTCCGCTTCCATCTCAGGAACAGCCACCAGTACCACAATCAGCGGAGTTGATTACCCCGTCATTTCTCCGGCCCCGGCAGGAGCAGGTTTCTTAGCTTTATATAACGCTTCAGGAAAACCGAAATTTAGTTACACAAAATCGATCACAAAACGTTTTGGAACTCAGGTGAATAAGGCGATCGATATGCGCTCACTGTCTGTCGATACTCAAAAAAAATACACGTCTATTTATAACGAGTTAAAAAAAGCTGTCGACAGAACGGTGGCATCTAAAAAAGCTTACATGATTATGGATATCAGTGCCGCTACCCAAGCTTCGATTAATTTCGAAAAAACCGGAGCCATCTTACCAACAGGAGCATGGACCATTGCCACACAAGGAACGGCCGTTCGACATGGATTTGCCAATGTTCCCTGCGCCGAAACTCAATCTGAAATTTTACGCCAAGCCTATACCCGCGCGGGCTATCAAGTGACAGATGATTTCAATACGGCCAAGGGAAATCAATTAATTTGGTCCAATACCGCCGCCGTCGTGAATTTCTCGAAAGCGCTTTATACCGCCGGATGGATTCCTTGGGATTCGACTATTTATAAACCGATGACAGGATCATTTCTTATGAATGGTTCAGGATTATCTCCAGGCCATACTTATATTTC
>CALMPX010000140.1 GCA_937871355.1 uncultured Bdellovibrio sp. | reverse complement strand
AATGTGCCTTAGTTTTGGCAAACTAAATATATGATATTTCAACAACGCCGAGAATGTTTTTGCGCCTTTTGTAAAACGCCTCGCAAAGTCTACAAATCAAAGTATTTGAGCGTGATTTCGATTGTTGGATTAATCGGGCTGAGTCTTGTGTTGGCTGAAGTCATTTGGCAAACGCTAGATCCTCGAGGACTTGTGATCCTTACGATCATGTTATTAATTGGAGAACTCTTTTCTCAAGCTAAGTGGAGAAAATCGATGATTTGTCAGAACTGCGGTTTTGATCTTGTGACGTTTAAGAAAAATCCAGAGCTCGCGGGGATGAAAATTAAGGAATTTATGGCGACACGTGCGGAGCGACCTGAGTTTTTACTCAAAAGATGGCCGCAGATCCCTAAACAAACCATATCTCATCAATCAATTAAAGAATCTAAGCAAAAAGGCACAAAATTATCTTTGCACGGGTAATGCTGACGTTTTATAGTGTGGCCTATGCGTGGGCTATTTTTAATCTTCATTCTTATTCAATCAACGATGCTGTCTTCAGCTTTTGGAGTTGAAAAATTTAGAAAAGCTCAGGCGGTACGACCCGACGTCGAAATATATGGTACGGCTAGTTTTGATGCGAAGATCATTCATTACATTAAGCCCGGTGATTATTATTATATTTCAAATAAAACTTTTGGTCCTTTTTATAAAATAAAAATTAGCGATAAAATTTTAGGTTATGTCGCTGACACTGAATTAGATATTCAAGGCCTGGGCACCGTTAAAGAAAAACCTTTTATCGACGATCCTGAAGTTGTTGGAAAAAATAAAAAAAGCAACAAAGAAAAAGATCCAGAGAACTTCGATGATGAAGAAGACGAGGAAGAAGAAAGTAATTTTAAAGCCAGCTACCATGGTTTGATTCTACATCTTATTAATTATCACGAAACCACTATGGGTGGCGCACAGGTGGCTGATTTATACGGTGTAGGCTATCGTTATATTCCTTTTTTAAGTGATTACTCAGCATCGATCGCTTGGGATATTACGGCGGCTTACGGGGCTCCGGCTTATTATACCGATAAGTTAGATGCTGATACCAAAGGATTAACCCTTTGGAGTGGAGCGCAGGTGGTTAATATTTCGATCGTAGATAGCAATAAAACACTCAGATATGGCATCGGCGGTTTTCTTAAATATGCAAATTATAATATAAAGACATCAACAACAAACAAAACATACTCATTGCAAGAGCTCACTTGCGGAGTTTCACTTGAGGGTGGATTTATATTTCACTTTAATCTGGCGAGCCTGGATTTAGGACTACGCTATTATTGGGAACGTGAATCCTACGGTGGGTTAAGCCTAGGTTTGTTATTTTGAAATTAATTAAGTTATTAGATTTACACAAAGCTTGTTTGCCTGTTCATGCAGTTTCGCATAACTTCGGAGACGGTTTTCTTTGTCAGAATAATAAAGTCTATGCGGCCATACGTGATCGGACTTTGAAATTAGGCTTTACCTATAGCGAAGAAAATAATCTTCATGCCATGGTTTTACCTTTTGCTTATCTCGAACAAATTTTTAAGACTCAAAAAATACCCATGATGAATAATGTTTCTGTGTTTGAAGCGTTGGGATCGAAAGCTTTGCAAGAAATTGAATGGCAAGAAGTCGAAATGGGTTATAAACGTAATTACTTGTTCCATGAATCATGTCATGTTGTCGCACGTGATATTTTGCAAAAAATGAACATAGATAATAAAATTTTAAGTCTTTTATTAGAAGAATCTTTTGCGAATGTGAGTGAACTTTTCGCTATGACTTTGGCGGATCAAGAAGCGCATCAAATTTTCTTTTCAGCGAACTCTTACACGATTGCCTTCGAAGATGCGGATCGTTTAAATCAGATTGTTAAAAAATTTGGTTTCGATAAGTGTTTTCAATTTACTTTATTGGCTTATTTGCATTCAAATCTTTTACATCCGACCTATACAGACAAGGACTTTAAAGCGCTGACAAAGTTCATTTTTAAAAAGGAACTGACTCAGCCTGAAGCCCAGCAGATAGGCTTTTTAGCCGAAATGGCGTTTAGTTTAGACGAGGGCTTTAAATATGCCACTCGTGGACTTCATTTTAAGCTCAATGACTATAGCGAAGCTGATTTTAATCAGCTTAAAAAAAGCTATTTAAGTCAGCTGATAGCCTCGCCGAATACATCCAATGTACTCGACAGCTTGAGCAAAGTATTTTATATCTAAAGCATGTCTATCCAAAAACTTTCACAAGATGTCGTTAATCAAATCTCAGCCGGGGAAGTGGTCGAGCGCCCCGCACATTTAGTTAAAGAATTGGTTGAAAATAGTATCGATGCCGGAAGCACTTTGATTCATGTCGAAGTGGCCTCTGGGGGACGATTTATTCGTGTTATAGATGATGGTGCAGGAATTAAAAAAGACGAACTGGAATTAGCCTTAACCAGGCACGCGACCAGTAAGATCTCGAAAACCGATGATCTTTGGGCGTTGAACACGTTTGGATTTCGCGGAGAGGCTTTAGCCAGTGCGGCAGCTGTTTCTCAATTAACATTAATGAGTCGTCATAAAGATTCTCAGGAAGCTTTTCAAATTCATTCTCGTTTTGGTGTGTTTACTGAAATTGATCCGGCTAACCGTAACGCGGGTACAGAAATTAAGATTGAAGCCTTATTTGAAAACGTGCCGGCGCGTTTGAAATTTTTAAAATCAGATGCTGCCGAATTTTCGCAAATAAAGAACGCCATTAAAGCGATGTCTTTAGCCAATCCTCAGATTGAGTTTAAATTGATCAATGGCGGAAAGTTAGAATTATTTTACGCCCGTAAAAGTCAACATATTGAACGTATAAGTGAAGTGTTAGAAAATTCGAAGATGTTTGAAAATGAAAGCCAACGTGAAAGTTACGTCACTAAGGCTTTTTTTTCCAGCCCACAAGATGTCTATAAAACATCAAAAAATATTCAGATAATTTTTGTAGGGACTTTCTTTTAAAATAAGACTAAATTTAATACTTCTATATTTATTTATCATAAGATGCCAGGTAAAAATAGTCATCCCATAAAATACGATCCTGACCCAAAAATAAAAAAAATAAAAAAAACAAAAAAAGTAGGGACTAAATTGTAAATAAAATACAAATAAATATGTTAAATATTTAAGATTAAAATAAAAAATATATATTAAGATATATTTGTTGATATTTAATATTTATTTAATGATCACAAAACATTTGTTCTCACTTAACCGTTTGATCTGTGCTAACACTTTTGCCTTTAATAAAATTAAAGTCAAAAATCCAATTGCTGAACTTGATGGTGATGAAATGACCAGAATTATTTGGCAACAAATTAAGGATGAACTTATCCATCCATTCCTTGATCTCAATATCAAATATTTTGATTTGGGTATTGAACATAGAGATAAGACTGATGATAAAGTTACTTTGGAATCAGCTAAATTCATTAAAGAGTGCAAGGTTGGAATCAAGTGTGCTACCATCACTCCTGATGAGGCTAGAGTCTAAGAATTCAAGTTGAAAAAGATGTGGAAGAGTCCCAATGGTACCATCAGAAACTACCTTAATGGTACAGTCTTCAG
>CALMPX010000139.1 GCA_937871355.1 uncultured Bdellovibrio sp. | reverse complement strand
AGCTTCGAAAGTTTTAAGTTGAGAAACTTGAATTTTCAAAGTGTGCTGAGAATCGCCCTGACCTCGAACGGTTTCACAACCTAAGCTTTTTAATAAATCAGCCGTTGAATCGATATCTTTTAAAAGAGGAACGTTATCAAAAACATGTTCGCCTTCAGCTAATAATGTCGAAAATAAAATAGGCAAAGCCGCATTCTTGGCTCCGCTAGTTGCCACCGTTCCATTCAGAACATTTCCACTGGTGACGAGCATTTTATCCATAATTAATCCTTACTTGATAAGGCCTTGAATGATGCGATCTTTTTCTGACAAATCTTGAATCACTCTCACCTCTGAAAATACATTCAGCGATTGAAAGTGCTCTTTCATGATTGGTCCCTGTAAGTGTCCCATCTCAAAAGCCATAATTCCTGGTTTTTTCAAACTACCTACGCTTAGCTTAGACCAATTCTGTAAAAATAAAAGCCCTTTATTTTCAGCGAATAGCGCCTGTGCGGGTTCGAATTTTCGAACATGGGGGTCAACATCAGTATCGGCGCTATCGATATAGGGTGGGTTTGATACGATACAATCAAAAGCCCCTGGGCCAAAGTGGGCTAGATCATTCCACGGTATATTTTCCACCGCGGTTTCGATAATGACAACACGATCTTGTAATCCGAACTTTTCCACATTCAATTTAATATTTCGAATCGCGATTTCAGAAATATCCACACTGACTAAAGTTGCTGTGGGAATTTGTTTTAAAATTGAAAGGCCGATGCAGCCTGTGCCCGCACCCATATCAAGTAAACGTGGATTTTCAATTTTATTTTTCTCGATAAATTTTAAAACTTCTTCGACCAGATGTTCAGTCTCAGGACGTGGAACCAGAACTCCGGGAATAACTTTAAAAACTTCTCCGAAGAAACCTTTTTCTTCGGTAATGTAAGCTACTGATTCGCCTAATGATCGACGACGAATATATTCACGACAGGCTTGAACTTCGAACTCTGTTAAAGGCTGCTCAAATTTTACATATAAAGAAATACGATCCATTTTAAGAGCATGAGCAATCAAAAGCTCTGCATCTAATCGGGCGCTTTCAATTTTTTTATCTTTAAAAAACTGAATCGACTTGGTCAGAACTTCTTTTAATAACATGGGTATTAGTATTGACTAGAGGATTGTTTTTTCAAGGCCTCGGCTTGGAAGTAAGCAATCAAAGGATCAACTAAATGTTCAAACGCGCCACCCATAACGGCGTCTAAAGCATGAGTGGTTAAACCAATGCGGTGATCGGTAATACGAGTTTGTGGAAAATTGTAAGTGCGAATACGTTCTGAACGATCGCCTGTTCCGATTTGATCCAGACGCGCATCAGAAGCTTCTTTTAATCTTTTTTCATCTTCTAGACGTTGTAATTTCATGCCTAAGATTTGGAAGGCACGTTCTTTATTTGAAGTTTGAGATTTACCTTCTTGGCTATGCACTAATATTCCTGTGGGAATATGGTGTAGACGAACGGCAGATTCCGTTTTATTCACGGACTGACCGCCGGCTCCAGATGCGCGCATAACGTCGATCGTAATATCTTTCATGTCGATTTTAACATCGACCACTTCCACTTCGGGAATGATGGCGACTGTCACCGTTGAGGTATGAACACGTCCCGCACCTTCAGTGGCAGGAACACGTTGCACACGGTGAACGCCCGATTCATATTTTAACTTACTGAAAACGTTTTCGCCATTGATGCTGGCGATCACTTCTTTCGCGCCTCCGACGTTACCATCAGAGTATGAAAT
>CALMPX010000138.1 GCA_937871355.1 uncultured Bdellovibrio sp. | reverse complement strand
CACGGTATCAGTATTAATATTTCAAATGATCTTCGTTTGTTTTCGAAAATAGTTTCATGTGGAGTGACGTCTTTAAAAACAGATCGTGTTTGCAATCATATTTCTGATGTGACCATGCGTGATTTTTTTGAAAAATGGACATTCAACTTTAATCAAAGTCTTCATTAACATCATCTTGTGAATTTTTATACTCACGATGGCCGTGACCCATTTTTCCCACTCCGGGCATGTATTCTGGCAAGTGATCTGTTTTCACATTTTCGACAAAGTGAAGAAAATCGGCATATCCTACTAAATGATCTAAGCGACTATTCAGATCATACTTGGCATATTCCACCGGAACTTTGACTTCAACTACGCTATGTCCATCTTTGTAGGCTTGGATCATTTGGTCCGTCGCATTTAATTTGAAAGCAATCGATTTATCTAATGTCATTTGAATTTGAAATTTTTGATTCTTGATCGCATCATTAAAATCCACGGCGTAAGATGTTCTTTCGTAAAGATTAGTTGCTAAAGGTTTGAAGCTAAAATTTTGCATATGGCCTTGATAAAGAAATTGTAACATGGCTTCAGCGCTTTCTTTATTAGACGAATTTTCTTTGGCCGCTAAAGTTTCTGCTCTGATCTGTGCAAAATTTTTGATAAAATCGGGTGATCCTAGCATTTTGACGTATTGATCTGCGACGTACATTCTGGGCTTGAAGACCGCACCTTTAAAGCGTGCATCGGGAAATTTAAATTCGACGAAGGAATGATTTTGCGTAAAGCTCGCAAAATCGATATTATTTTCAGATACCGCTTTTGTATTGTCGATCGTTCCGTACTTTCGAATACGAACTTTTAAAGTCACATCGTCTAAATTAAAATCCGGTCCAATTTCAAGACCACTTTTTTGAAGATTAAGGCTAAATTTCTCAAGATAAACAGTGTGAGTGACGTTTCTTTTTCCATCGATCACTTTATCACGAGCTTTGAGCTCAATATTTTTTTCTTTTAATGTGGCCGTTAGATTCGTAATTAAACTTTCTATTTGTGAGCTGGTTAAGGTCCATTTAGATTCGATACGCGCGCCGGTCGTACTGTTAGTCAGGGACTTAACAGACTCGGCGGCAGACTTAGACATATTTTCAGGTAGAGTTTGTTTAAGAAAGGGGTCCTTGAATTGAAAAAGATTAGCGCATTTAACATCAGCCTGAGCTGTTGAAAAGGAAAGGGCTACAAATAATAAAAATGTGCTGTATGTTTTCATCATACGAAAGATGATGCGAACACTATGCCATATAAGCCGGGTTTAAAATCAATTCAAAGCTATAAGAAAATATTTGAGCTGTCGAATTGTTAACGGCTGTATATAATTCAGACGTCTCATGATGAGACAATCCAGCCGTTAATCCCATTTCGTTGAGCGTGATTTTTTAACGTCAGAGCGACTTTTTTTTGTTTCTAAACGTTTACGTACCGAAGACTTTGTTGGCTTCGTTTTGGTTCTTTTTTTTGGTTCAAATAAAGCCGAAACTAATAATTCGATTAATTTTTTGTAAGCTGTGTCTTTATTGCTTTTTTGATCGCGCTCGGTTTCAACACGAATTTGGATCACATCATCTTGTACTAGTTTATGTTTCAGACGCTGCATAAATTTCGCTTTAATTTCTTCTGGGAAAGTAGACGTCATAATTGAATAGCGTAATTGAATACATGAATTGGTTTTATTGACGTGTTGTCCACCGGCTCCTTGTGAGCGCGTCGATAGATAGGTGATATCGTTAGGATTTAAATATTGTAAAACAAAAGCTTTAGAATCCATGGTTATGATTTGACTCCAATATATAAACGAGAACTGATAAAAGTATCATAATCGTTCCTATAATAAGCTTCTCATAATTTTCTAAAAATTGAAAACGGATTTGTTTCATCCCGTAGTAGGCAATGGAAGTAAAGATGACCATAGCGGTAATCGTTCCGATAGCTAACACCCCGGAAAGCACAAAAAATCCTAGCCAGCCGGTTTGCCAAGCGGACA
>CALMPX010000137.1 GCA_937871355.1 uncultured Bdellovibrio sp. | reverse complement strand
TGGATGATATTTTCTTGCCATTTTCCGATATGCTTTTTTAATATCGTCAACGGTAACACCGGGTGCTGTTTCAATAAGTTTATCAGCGACAGGTGTTAGTAATGCCGCAACAACAGGTATTGCTTCAAACTGGAGTCATACCTGTGCCCTTCAGGATGATGGAACAATGAAATGCTGGGGCGATAATTACAATGGACAACTAGGCGATGGAACCACCACCAGTCGTGATCTACCTGTGATTTCAAGTGATATTTCAGGTGCAATTGGTTTATCAGTTGGTGGAAGTAATACATGCGCAGTTTTAAGTAATAGATCTATAAAATGTCGTGGTGCTAATAATTACGGTCAATTAGGAAATGGTACAACCACTAATAGTGTTACAGCTGTTTTAGTTTCTGGTATTTCAAATGCTTGGACTGTTTCTGTCGGAAACAATTTTGCTTGTGCTTTCTTGCAAGATTCCACCATTAAATGTTGGGGCGATAACTCTTACGGTCAATTAGGTGATGGCACGACCACGCAAAGATTAACTCCCGTGACGGTTTCTGGAATTAGTAATGCCAGTCAGGTTTCAGCTGGAGTCAATCATACTTGTGCTCTGGTGAATAGTAATGATGTTAAATGTTGGGGCGATAATTCAATTGGACAACTTGGAGATGGTACAACTACTCAAAGAAATACACCGGTTGCTGTTTCAGGAGCGATGGCCGTTTCAAATATTTATGCTTATGAGTATTCGACCTGTGCAAAATTGACCGATTCATCGGTTAAGTGTTGGGGTAATAATGAACTTGGTCAGCTCGGAGATGGCACCGTAAATAATAGCTCTATTCCTGTTTCAGTGTCGGCCTTAGGAACATCAGTCTCGCAATTATCAAGAGGTCACGGCAAACCTTGTGCTCTGCTGAATGACTTTAAAACTGTGAAATGCTGGGGATCTAACACTAAACTAGGCGATGGAACTTATGCCTACCAAATTGCTCCAGTTACGGTCGCTGGAATTTCATCAGCTGTTCAAGTGGCTCAAGATGAATATGGGACTTGTGTTTTAATCAGTGATGGCACAATTAAATGCTGGGGTTTAAATGGCAATGGTAATTTAGGTGATGGCACAAGTCTGCGTCGTAATACGCCAACGAATGTATCTGGTATATCGACAGCTTTAAATATTTCTTTAGGATATCATTTTGGCTGTGCGGTCATCACTGGCGGTACAGTCAAGTGTTGGGGCGATAATATGTTTAATAATTTAGGAGATGGAACCTTTATTCAAAGGAGTACTCCGGTATTCGTATCTGGAATCTCATCGGCCACTCAAGTGGTCGCGGGATTCTTTAATGCTTGTGTGTTACTAAGCGATACCACTGTCAAATGCTGGGGTTATAATCTTGATGGCCAAGTTGGTGATGGAACCACAGCTCAAAAGGCAACGGCCGTATCTGTTATTGGACTGACCGGAGTCACTCAATTGTCAGCGATGGGAAGTACGGTGTGTGCCTTATTAAACGATACCACAGTCAAATGTTGGGGAGATAATTCGGGTGGACAACTTGGAGACGGAACGACAACGGACAGATCGACTCCTGTTTCTGTCGTCGGATTAACTAATGTGACACAAGTTATGGTTGGAAATAACGCTGTCTGCGCACTTATAAATAATCAGACGGTTAAGTGTTGGGGAGCCAACACAAACGGGCAACTCGGCGACGGGACAGTTATTAATCGATTAACTCCGACCCTAGTTGTAGGATTAGCAGACGTCACGCAAATCAATAGTGGAATAACAAATTTTTGCGCCTTACTAACGAATCAAACGGCCAAATGCTGGGGTAACAATAGTTATGGTCAACTTGGTAACGGAAATATTATTTCAAGCTCTGTGCCCGTGTTAAGACTGAATCAGAATAACCTTGTTAGTTTAGGCACTGGATCCTATAATGACGGTCTCTGTGTTATTAATTCATCGGGAAATGTTTTATGTACCGGAGGAAATTATTATGGTCAGACCGGATATAATGAAATGACCATACGCACAGTGAATGGACTTTGAAAAATATAATTGAAATCGATTCGGCTAGACCTGAACTAGACTTATTAAATATCAAAATGAGCCGATAAGTAGCTCATGGTATATCCAAATATAAGCGAAGACATTCATTCTGAAACCGTAAAAAAAACCTATTATGCACCGGCTTTTTCGCGATTCTTTTCAGCCATGCTCGATTACTTTATCCTATCACCAGTCGTTGCTTTTTTTATCGTGATGTTTTTTAAAGATTCCGTTTCACTTATCAGTAGATCAACGAGTGGATCGAATGTAATTATGATTCAACTGGCCGTATTTGCAGTTCTACTTTTTACGGGTTTGCAGGCTGTTTTTATTTATTTCAACCGAGCAACGCCTGGGCAAATTTTTTTAAAATTGTATGTGTCGTTTGATCAGAAGCCGTCAAATTTATTTTTTCAAATCTGGTTTCGTCAAATAGGATTCGTCAGTTCAATTATTTTTTTTGGTTTGCCATTTTTGGCTGTTATTTATCATAACAAACACCGAACTTTTTACGATCGCCTAAGTGAGTGCGATGTGATGACTTTGGTTCCGGAGGAAGAGATTTCTTCGTCGAAAAATGAAACTTATCCGGCATCAGGATTTGTTTTTTACGATACAGATAAAAAATATTTATCAGCTAGTGTTTCGGCCTTGATGTGTTTTGTCTCTTTAATTTTAATTTTCTCGATTATACAATCACATGATGTTTTACTTCATAAGATTCAAGTGGCTTCGTTAAATGAAACCAAAGAAAAAAAGTGCTTCGTGATCGAAAATCAAAATCAAGAAGAGCGCTTGAAAACTGTATTAGCTTTGAATAATTTGACTTCGGATGATTGTGCTTTAAGCGAAGCCGACGAGGTTTTCAATAAAATGAAGATCGGTCAAAAAAATGAGAATGATCCCAATAATATCTCATTGGCGTACTTTGTTAAATATTACATCGGCCAAAAAAATGTCGATAGCGGAATGAATCAGGCTGAATATTTTAAATATGCCTGCGGTCATGGAATTAAATCCGATCTTTGTTCGGTTTTAGATGAGCGCACAGTTGCATCAGAAAAAACACAGGATCTATCACCGCAAATACTTAAAAATAAATTATTAGAATATATTGGAAAAAATAAATGATATTACCGGGCAATATTTTTCTTAAAAAAGAACACCTCACCGACGAGGGTATCCAGCGATGGTTCTTTGCGCCGGCATTTATGTTGGTTTTGTTGAATCTTTTTGTTCATTTTTTTATTGGACTGACGCAGCCCACGGAAACAAGTTTTGATGCCGATGTTAAGTTTTTGAAAAAGAGTTCTAACTTAACAGTCATGAATCAAATGCACATTGAATCGCAGGATCCAATTGTGCGAGACAAAATGGCGCTAAAAATAGCAGACGATCCTTTTTTGTTTATTAAAGATCGTCAATTTTGGAGCCGAGCTCAGTCTATGGATTTTTCCGGTGATCAAGTTCAGATCGCACAGAATAAAACAGTGTTATCTCATCTGAAAAAAATTTTTAAAAACTCAACACAGGAAATTTATGGTTTAAGTCATGAATCAAGATCAATCATGAATTGGATCACGTACCAGTTTACTCATGCGAGTCTTTTTCATTTGTTTTCTAATATCGTTTTTTTACTTTTGATTGCATCTGTACTACAATCATTTGTGAGTGCCGGATGGATTATCTCGGTGTATATATTAGGAGGATTTTCTTCGGGCTTAGCTTATCTTTTGTTTTGCGACACCATGAGTCTTCCACTGATCGGTGCAAGTGGATCAGTCAGCGCACTGATGGCTTTTTTATGTGCCGTTAAAGCCAACGAAAATATCCATTGGTCCTATTTTATTTCGCCATCACCCTCAGGTCACGGGACTATTTTTTTACCCGCTTATTTGTTATTTCCCATTTACCTGCTAACGGATTTTACCAATGTTCTGATCGATACTCAAGGCGTGACCAATTCGGTGGCTCACAGTGCTCATATTGGTGGAGCCTTATGCGGATTAACGATGGGAATAATTTATCGCAGTTATTCCCATTTAAAGCAACAAGCTCTTGAATATTAATGGTTTGGATTTTTTTCCTGAATGAGCGGCCCTGGAGTGCTCACTGGAGGATGAGGAATATCTTTTCCACTAACGGGCTGAGTTTCAAAATTACGTTTAGCGAAAGCTAATTGCTGACTGAAATCTAAGTTATAGCTTTTTCTAGAAGCGGCAAACATCGCATCATCTAAGACTCCGGGAACCATTTTAAATTGAGTGTTGTAAGGTGTTCCCGCTGTTCCGTGACATCCCATACAAGAGCTCTTGCGATTATCTCCGGGTCCATTTAATAATTTTCCCGTACCCCACTTAACGTTGTCGACAGAGTTGGCTACGGCACCGGCGAAAATGGTGCTGGTCTCGGCATCGAAACCAGACTGAATACCAATGGGTCTCATGTGCATGAGGCCTTGAACATCAGGGCTCGTGAATTCATTGGCAAAATCCCACTTGTAAGTGGGTTCGAAATAATAAGTTGTCATGATCCAGTTATCGGCTTGAGGACGCGCGCCAGGAATGCGACTGTCTTTGACCGAGATATCGATTTGAATCATTCTTAATTTTTGAATCGAACGGAATGTTTCACCAGGTCCGCTGATGTTAGCGCGAAGAGCGAAGGAATCTTTTAGAAATTTCGAAGGTGAAGTGGAGAATAAAATTTTCGCTGACATCGTTCCATCTGGAAACGGAATCACGAAATTGGGCTGAGCTATCTGAGTATTTTGATCCCCCCAAATTTGTCCAATCGTTTTACAACCGGTTGCATTGTAATATCCGATGCCCCAGTTGGCTCCTTTGTCGATATTTGGATACATCGCACTGCTCTCGATATCACGCTCTTTAGTGAGACCGTGAATCGCTTCACGACCAGATTCTCCCACTTGAAGCCAAGGCATTTCGCACCAATGAGTTAATCTATTGTTGGCCGAGATAAAGTTTAAATCAGCGCGAGGGCTTTGATCGGCCATACCTTTGAAGAAGAAGTAGAGAGTATCACGAGCGAATTTTTCTTTGCCCGCTTGAGTTCTGATATCGATATTTTTCCAAGGATGATCAGTGGGTTTAATATCGTACTTCGTGTAGTCACCACGCAATTTATAGCGAGGCAATTTCATCTTATTTGCTGTTTTCTCAGCCTCAGGGGATAAAACATCTAAAACTTCAAAGCCTGTTAATTTTTTAGTCGCATGGGGAAGGTTTGGTAATTTATCATCTTTAAATTGAGCTGGCATGCGATCGTAATCAAAGTTTTTTACGATTTTTTGTTCATCGAAAGTGAAAGTCTGACTTTTTCCCGCTTCCAAACAGTTATTTAAACGGAAGTGATATAAATTTGTTTTAGCCGCTTTTTGATCTGACGGTATCATCGTGATGCCGATGGTCTTTCCATCAAAACTTTGTTTAGCATGAACTTTTAAAAAGTTTTTCACAGGTAAGCTGCTGTTAAAGAATTTCTCGATGATTACTTTTGAATCTCCGGTGAAGCAGGCCGAGTGAATTTGTTTGGTATTCGAAGTTGAGCGGGTCGTTGCCGCGTAAAATTTAACTAAGAAATCAAACCGAGAAGAGTCATTAAATTTTTTAGTCCAACGTTGCTCATCTAATTCGATAATTTGTTTGTATTTGGGAATCGAATAGAAAATGGCATTCAATTTAGAATAATCTAAAGTTTCCGAATGAGCCGCGATTGCAGTTATGCTGACAGCCGATAAAATAAATAAATTCATAAATTTCATAGATCACTACTCCATAAATTGGTGTTTAAACTGATAGCTTAATAATAAGCGGAAAAAACATA
>CALMPX010000136.1 GCA_937871355.1 uncultured Bdellovibrio sp. | reverse complement strand
CATAGTCGCTGCAGCTTTTGTGTTGACGGCCAGCTGTGAACACTCCGTAGCATAAACCATTGTAGGTACAATACTTCCTAAAGATAAGGCCAAGACGATTAATGATTTACACATAATTTCACCCCAATGTTACATACAGTTCAAATATTTCAGTGATGGCAATATAAATGAAAACTTTTTTAAATTATAGATGTAATAAATTTTGACAGGTAAGAATTACCCCAGTTTGTACTCAAAACGAATACAAACTGGGAAATGACTTTAAGCTTTCCGATGATAAGTTGTAAACTCGTTCCAATTGAATCGTCATTTTTTCTTAAAAACTTTTACATTCTTTTTTATTGGCTGAGGTAAACATATAAATGATTCTTTTGATTGTATTTCTCTAATATTCTGAATTTTACTCATTAAGAAATTTTGAAAGTCTTGTATACTGTCGTTATGATTTTCAAAATTAAAGCGTAAGAACCAGGCCCCAAGAGCAGAATGTCTTGAAGTTCGAGCTTTCCACCATTAAGCTTTAATTTGATTTTCGTTACCTTGGGGGCGTTCGATGTTTAGAAAAAAGAGTCTCATTGCATTTTTTATTTTTTTTACTTTATTAGCTGGTAGCAACGTACGTGCTACTGAAATTAACTTTGATTCGGTCAGGGTAGGCCAGATGAGTGCCTTTCAATCTGATGGTAATTATTTTTCAGGCGTACTTTTATGGACGCCGTCTTATGCTTTGGCCGAAAATTTTCATGTTGGACTCGATTTAGGCGGAAGCCTTTTGTCCATTCATAATCAAGATCAATTCTTGGCGACTGAGTATATCATCAAAGGAATTTATGATCTTAATCCGCGCTTCTCCTTTGACGCAGGGATCGGGGCACAGACTTGGACAAATAGTGGGGATACATTTCTCGAATTAGTTACGAACGGAACGTATCGCTTAGAGGAAAAATTTTTAATGGGAATTGATCAAATTTGGCTTGGTTATGCGTTTATTAATTCGTCGGTCTTGGTGACTCATGAACTGCGCGTCGGAATCGGTTTTAACTTTTAGGAAAAATATAAAATGAATTATAAAAAAATAATCTCGCTCAGCGTTCTCGGTTTAACGGTTTTTACTTTAAGTTGTGGGCGCGGACTCCTTGATTTGGGTGACAGTGTGCCATCGACTCCTTCAGTCACTCCGACGCCTACAGCGCGCCTCCTTTACGTCGCCAACGCCGATTTTGCCACAGGGGTGGCTGTCTATGTATGTGCCCTTAACGCCGCGACCGAAGTCATCACTTCGTGCCAGAGTGCCGGAGGTGGGGCGGCTATTGTCGGAGTTGGAGTTCAAGGCATTGTGCTCAGCAATGATGGCACACAAGCGTATCTGACGAATGGGAACGGGGACGCAAATATTTATCAATGCCCGATCAATGTCAGTGACGGAACTTTTGGGACCTGTGTGGCATCAGCCGTTACGGTCACGAATGCTGGTGGAGCCTATAATTCTGGTGGTTATGGAATGCTGACCCTGAATACGGAAAACACGTTTGCTTATCTTGTCGATAGCGCGAACAATGATCGCATCGATGCTTGTCCGGTATCCGCAGGAGTGATTAATAGCGCCGCCTGTACCACCAGTGGCCTTCCGAATACATCGTCTCAAAGCGGCGAAGGAATTATTATAAATAAAGCCAGCGATGCGATGTATGTGGCCGACTACAGTGATGGAATCTATGTCTGCAATGTCAGTGGGGCGACGATCAGCTCGTGCATCTTGAAAACAGGAGGCGGCGCAATTAGCTTGTCGCATATTGCCGATATTGCCTTGAATCCTTCCGAGAATTTATTGTACGCGACCAGTTATACCAATAATAGCGTATATGTCTGCGATGCGACTCCGAACGGGACCAATCAATTTTCTAACTGCGTGGTGGCGACCAATGCCGTTGGTAATGCCAGTGGCGTGGTGATCAATGCGAAAAACACCATGGCCTATGTTTCCACTTTTGGATCTTCCGTGTATGCGTGCCCGGTCCTGACCGGAGGAACCTTTGGAGCCTGTACCGCTACGACTGGTTTCTTAGGGGCCGTCGGTATGGCGCTCGGGTATTAAAAAATCTTGGCTGAGGAGGGGGCTCCTCAAAGCGGGTTTCGAACTTTTAAGGAATTTATGAATATAAGTTTTCGTCGTGCTCATTTACATGATCCTCAAGAAATCAGATTTATTTGTGAAATAGATTCTACAATTCCACCATTATTTGATACTGAGTTTTTAATTGATGAAGCGGTCGTACAATCACGAATTAAAGAATACACCGAAAAATTAACGGATGACGATTTTTTTGACGTAGCCGTAACGGATACGGGAAGAGTCGTTGGTTTTCATATTTTACATATTAAACCACATTTTAAAAATGCTAAAAAAGCAATGGTGCATACGCTGTGGGTGGCCGAGAACTTTCGAAAACAGAAGATAGCTCAAACGTTGAAAAACAGAGCTGAGAGTTGGGCCAAATTTCATAAACTGAATCATATTGAAACTTGAAAAAAAAAAAAAAATGAAAATATGATTAAGCTCAACCAAAATTTA
>CALMPX010000135.1 GCA_937871355.1 uncultured Bdellovibrio sp. | reverse complement strand
AATGTCAGATTGAGGCGACCATCGGCAATTTTGGGAGTCTCGATCCAACCAAAAAAATCTTGAATTTTAGCCGCGATCAGTGGTGCTTTGGGATCTTCATAATCGATAGGAACCTGTTTCCCCGAGGGAAGCCTTATATTTTTAGGAAGTAAATGAAGCAGTTGATAGATTTCATCAGGAATAATATCAGCGAAATAATAGTAGAGATCACAGTCTTTAAATTCTTCAAAAGATGCGATATTGTCCGCTAACTTTTCAGCCAGTTTTAGAGGAAAGTTGTCTATAAAAGCAAAAAGATTTTCTGATAGTTTTAGTTCTAGGGCTTTGTTTTTTAAGAAGTTAATGAGAATCATATTATTTAAATAAGTGGGATTTAAATTGAGAAATGATTCAGGCGTTTCGATCACGTATTTTTTCCACGTCAGATTTAAATCGGCCTGAGTCAGTCTTTCTTTAGATTTTTCATTGAGTTTAAAAGATCCGAAATAAAGAGTTTCCTGTTTAAAGAAAGTTTCCGATTTTTCATCGAAAAAAACACTATTTTCATAATGAGAGTAATTTGTTAAAATTTTTAGAGCGTCGATTTTCCCAACACCAACGCCAAAATTAACAACTGTGACCGCATCACTTTTTTCAAAACCAGATAAGGCCGCATAAAAATCAAGATGCTGAGCGCAGGATTCATTGGATAATTCCACACCGCGACCCGCAGACGACAATCCTTGGATCGAGCTTTTTTTAGCAATGATACGATGAGGGAAATACTGACTAAATAGCTTAAACAAAATAAAAGACAAACTTTCGTTCGATGTTGTTTGATTCGGAACATTCATTTCTTGTGCAAAACGGATAAGTGAATTTTTAAGTTTCATTTGTGTGTAATTCAGCGGCTGGTCGAGGAGTCTTTCTAAGTCATTGGCATAATTCGTTTTTACAACTTGAGATGGGCGGCTATCGACGTCATCTAGGCGAGCTATCAATTCAGCTGTTGATTCAACGGGTTGCTGTCTAATCAATTCAATAAATAAAACAGAGTTCACGATATTCACCGGTGATGCGGCCACCAAGCGTCCTAAATCGGTGATGTAATGATCTTTCGATAGGAGGTTCCATGCAACGAGGTCCTTGCAAGCTCGTTGAAGAGCGTCGGTTTTAGGATTTTCTAGCCAACTAAAATTCTCAAAATCTACAATGCCACATTGAGCAAGAAAGAGTAATTCAAGATGAAGGCCGCTGTCTAATATCTCCGGACGAATAGATGACGGCATGGAACGCTCGTCAGACAGATGCCAGAGCTTAAAACATAGACCATCGTTGGTACGAGCCGCTCGACCTTCCCGCTGAGTGGCTGAGAAAATCGAAATGCGATCTAATTTTAGCCGTGAAAAACCAATTTTTTTTTCCACTTGAACATTTTTTTCTAAGCCAGAATCAATCACGCAATCTAAATCCGGTAGAGTAATAGACGATTCAGCTACGTTAGTCGCAAAAACAATCCGCCGATTTTGATTATTTTTAACCACGATGTTTCGCTGATCGTCTAAGGATAAAGATCCATGAAGAATATCAAGTTGAACTTGGGGTAGACACGGTTTAAGAGTTTCAATAGCTTTATTAATTTCTCGTATTCCGGGAAGGAAAATAAGGATGTCTTTTTTAGATTTCGACCAAGCTTCTAAGGTCGTTAACTTTAATTGTTCAAAAAAATCTTTGTCACAGACGAGACGCTGCGTTTTAGCCAAATAATTTTTTTCAACTTTAAACGGAGGAGCTTGAATTTCAATATTGTGCGCTTCACCAAAATAATTTTTCAACTGTTGAACGTTCATAGTTGCTGACATGACGACAATCTGTAAGTTATCTTGTAAAATTTTTTGTTCTGCACAAGCTCCGAGAATAAGATCCATACTCGATTTTCTTTCATGAAATTCATCGAGGAATACAAATCCTACGTTTTTCATAAAATTGTCGTCGGTATATTTTTTAAGAAACATCCCGTCGGTCATAAAAATCAACTGCGTTGTCGCTGTTAATTTTGATTCGAACCGAACCATGTAGCCGACTTCAGTGCCTAGGGTCCAGTTATTTTCTTCAGCGATTCGCATAGCTGCAGATAAAGCTGATATTCTTTTTGGGACGATGACAACAATTTTTTGAGTCCTTTTTTGAGTCATTAGATTTTTTAAAAGTTCTGCGGGAACCCTTGTTGTTTTACCCGACCCCGGAGAAGCATTGAGAATGACGGGAGACTGCGAAAGAATTTTGTCGATTATATTTTTTAAATAGTGATCAATTGGGAGTACGGCTTTGTTCATGTTAAACCGGGTAAATCATGAGCATAAACTCAGCTTTTGCAAATTTCAAATTTTGCAAAACAAAACTAGGGCGTCCCTCGAGGACTTCTTCGGTTTCCTGTGAAAGGTTCATGACGAGCAAAATATCTCGTGAATTAAAATGTTGCACAACTTCTTCTAAAGTTTTCTTCAAGCGGTAAGGCGTATCCATAATAATGATAGCATTTTTTTCAGCTTTGAGCTTGGTCCATTCTTTAGCCCGGCTTTCATTTTCAGCGGGCATGAAGCCACGGAATAAAAATTGATTAATACGTTGTGAACTTAATGATAATAGGCCCATTAAGGAAGAAGCGCCGAGTACTGTTTTGACCAGCACTTTATTTTTACGACAGAGTTGTATCAAGTTATTGCCTGGATCACAGAAACCAGGTGTGCCACAGTCAGAAACCAAGGCCACATTTTCATTTTTGCACATTTCCGCTAATTTAATGAGGTCTTCTAAGGTTGTGTGCTCGTTGAGAATTTCATAGCGCTTGGCTTTGATTTCTAAGCGTTTAAGTAAAGTTGATGTTTCTTTGGTCGATTCGCAAAGAATAACATCAGCGGCCTTTAATATTTCCACCGCGCGAAAAGTGATCTCGGTAAAATCTCCGATCGGTGTAGCAACTAAGTGTAACATTTAAGACCTCTCGATGGTGTAATTAAAAATTTCCGTGTGCAGCGCTCGAACAGTTTCTCGACGTGAATGTGTCGTGTTCATATAAATGATACGAACTTGAGGTATTTTATCTCCGACTAAATTAATATTAACGGGTTCATTCTCAAAAAGATAAATTATTGATGCAGGATTTTTTTCAGCAAGCTTTTGCATCCATTCAAGTTTGAAGAGATGGTCATCTAAATCTTTACGGGGTTTTAGATGAGTTTGTTCTGGCGAATGAGGGAGTCCCCATTTTTTCAATACTTCAGTAGTACCGTTTCCCATTCGAGTGACATCGCGACCAGTCAGGTAGTGTATGGTTACACCGCAAGACACCAGCGATTGAACAAAGTGGATGGCGCCAACGTAAGGTGTGTCATAGTGCAGGTACTCATTGGAGAAGAATTTTTCATTCCAGTATTTTTTTAAAGCCTGGTGAAGATCCTGGTTTTGAATTTGAGTGTAGCCTGCACGCAACAGGGCTTCGTAAACACCCCAGTCTTCCGTTTTAACCGTAATATTAAGGAGTTCAGGTAAATGATTGGTTAATGCAAATTCGTGAAGGATTTTTTGTGAGCGCGGACTCACGTTAAAAATGGTCGAATCTAAATCAAAAACACAGATGCTGCTATTGTTTTTAGCAATGAGTTCGTTATAAAGAAGAGTGATATTTTGGAATGTCATTTTCATTAACCAGTATCGTTAAGCCCTTTAAAATTGCAATAAAAATCAAAGTATTTCAATATAGCATTATGAGTGAAGTCATTCTTTCTATCCAAAACATAACTAAAACATACCCTCATGGTGTGAAAGCTTTAAAAGGTATTTCTTTTGATGTGAAAAAAGGTGAGTTTGTTGTCATTATCGGTGCAAGCGGATCCGGTAAATCGACCTTACTTAAATGTTTGAATCGGCTTCAAGATCTCACCTCCGGGGAGGTGTTTTTGTTTGATCATCATAAAAAAGTGCATATCTCTGAAATTAAAAATAAAACGGAAATTCAAAATCTTCGAAAAAAAATGGGAATGATTTTTCAACAGTTTAATCTGATTCCTCGGCATTCGGTTTTAAGTAATGTTTTGATGGGAAAGCTCGCCTACATTTCTACCTGGCGCAGTATCTTTGGGCTATTTACTGAGGCGCAAAGAAAAGAAGGCCTTCAATATCTTCGATTGGTCGGCATCGCTGAAAAAGCTTATACAAGGGTGGATCAGCTTTCGGGCGGACAGCAGCAGCGAGTCGCTATTGCGCGAACTTTGATGCAGAATCCACAAGTTTTACTTTCGGACGAGCCCGTGTCTTCGCTTGATCCCTCCGCGAGCACCGTTGTGATGGACTACTTGAAAAAAGTAAATCGAGAATTAGGAATCACGATTATATGTAATTTACATTCTTTGTCGCTGATGCGTCAATATGCTCAGCGCGTGATCGCTCTTAAAGATGGTGAGTTGATTTACGATGGCGATGTTGAAAAAATAGATAGTGAGTGGTTTGCGAGGATTTATGGAAATTAAGTTCTTATCTCGTCGTTCTATTTTAGATGGGTTTGTGACAGCCTTTGTGGTTACGGTTCTTATCGCTTTTGTCTTCAATCCAACTGAAGAGCAAATGCTTGATATGAAACTAAATGGCATTTTATTCGCAGGATTATTTATATTAGGAATGTTGTTGAGTTTTCTTTTTAAGAAAAAAAATATTTCAACTTTAGGTCGCCATTTATTTGAACCTAATTACGACGAGTTCGGAGCTAAGGTTTGGTTTAAAACTTTTTGGGGCTGGCAGCTCGTTATTTTTATTTTTCTCCTTTTGGCTGTTGGATTAATTAAAGTTAATTTTTCATTTTTTGAATTGCGTAATGAAGACGGTTTTAATGGAGTGAGAAGACTGTTTGCTGGTATATTTAATCCTAACTGGAATGTTTTGCCTGATGCTATTTTAAATATTGTTGAAACTTTATTTATGGCCTTTATCGCCACCATTTTGGCCGTACCGTTTGCTTTTGTTCTCAGTTTTTTATCGGCAAAAAATATCATGACATCACGTCCTACTTTTTTAATTTATCTTTTAACTCGAACTGTATTTAATTTAACTCGTTCAATTGAAGTTATTCTTTGGGCTATTATTTTTTCGGTTTGGGTAGGAATTGGTCCTTTCGCGGGAATGTTAGCTTTGATGGTTCACTCGATCGCTTCATTAACCAAGCAATATTCGGAAATGATTGAATCTGTTAATGACGGTCCCATTGAAGCCATTAAAGCGACAGGGGCTAATAAATTTCAAACCGTTTGGTTTGGTGTCGTCCCACAGGTTGCACTGCCATTTATTTCATTTACAGTTTATCGTTGGGACATTAACGTACGCATGGCTACGGTGATTGGCTTAGTCGGTGGTGGCGGTATCGGAACTATGCTCATTCGATATCAAGGTCAAGGCATGTGGGCCGAAGTAGGAACGATTATTGTGGTCATCGCCACAGTTGTTTGGATGATGGATCAAGCTTCAGCTTATATTCGCGAAGCTTTGAAATAATTAAGACTCTTCAGATTCAGTATTTGAAACAATTTTAGGAATAAAGAAACGAATATAATCGCCTTCACGTTCACGTGTCATGCCTGAAGATGACACCGGCGAACCCAAATCGAATTCTTGACGAAAGGTTTGGAAGTTATTGGTTGTCATGAGACCATTCTGAACTTCTTCTTTATTTTGGGCTTTACGGCTTCCTGATATAATCGCTTTATTTTGACTGATAGAAACACGGATGCCGGATTTTTCGTGTTCTGGAGCGTAAGTGTTAATGTAATAACCATTTGAATCTTCGGTTATAGTATTGCCACGGTCTTTCACGTGATAAAAATCATCTTCAGCTGCCGCGACAACACTGTCTTCCTGATTCTTGAATTTTCCTTGGCGTGTGTATAAACGAGCGTTGTCAGGAGATGAGATGACTTTTTCATCGAAGTTATGAGGACTCGTTGATCGAGATTTAATATGATTAATCGCAGGAGTTGACTGGGTCATAGCCCGTTGATCGGCATGACTCTGCTTGATCGCTTGTCCTAAATTTTTAAGTTCACTCAGTTTTTGAGAGGTTACTTCACTTCTTTTTTCGGCGATCTGCTGAGTGATTTGTCGTTCAAGATTTTGATCGAATTTAGGTTTTATAGTTGATGACATACTTTTATTTTGACTCAGATTGGGTCAAAATATTGTTTTTTTGAGAGGGCTATAGACTAATTCTGGACCTAGTTCTGGGGCTGATTTTCCGCGATTTTTTCCAGAGGTTTCGCGCAGTGAATTTTGTATCCACCGGTGTTGCCTTTGCACTTCCAGGTGTCAACGTAATCAATACTCTCATCAGGTGATAAAATTGAGATCATTTTGTACTGTAGCGGATCCAGAGTACTGTAAAGAGTTCGTGTTTTTTGAGTTTTATGATCGGTGATTCGAAGAAGATATAGGCGGTATTCAGCCTGTACTGACAAAGTGAATACGAATGGAGCCATCAAAAATAATACGCGCATACGTGCTTATCGGCTAAGAGCCTAGAAATCACAATGGATGTAGGTCTAGGTCTTAATGAGGGCGAGTTTGATTTTGTTTGATATCGTTTTCAATAATGTAGAAATAAGCCCGAACTAGGCGATTTTGTCGTTCGCGGTTCAGCTTTGAAATGAAGGCTTTTTTTTCTTGGATCGTCTAGACTTTGATTAAACGAATCAAATCTTCCTGAGCATTCAATAAATCAGCTACCGTAAAAAAATCATCTTCGTTAAAGTCTTCTTTGAAAACTTCAGATATAAATTTATTATCAAAAAGTAGATGGATACCCACATGGGATTGATCTAAAATCATTTTTAAATTGTTGATTTGCTTTTCATCTAAATAGACATCAATTTTTGACAAGAGTACCTCTGTATAAAATACTAAAGACACAGGGGAAAGTATCAAGAAGCCTTTTTAATGACTTACTAAGTCATCAAGTTTCTTTTACATGCGTTCCGATCCTCGCTAGGATATTCAGCAGAGGAGATTATATCATGACAAAGCCTGCTGGCAAATTGAACAAAAAGATTGAATCTTCTGTCGCTTCCAAGGTGAAGTCGAAAAACATAAAAATCAAAGTTAAAACCAAAAGTAAGGTTAAAGAAAAGCCCAAGGCCTCGTCGGTTAGTAAACGTTCATCAAAAGCAAAGATGCGTAAGACGACGAAAAAATTTCAAGATAAAGAACTGATCATCGTTGATGAGGCGAAAGGTCTTATTTTTGAAAATGAAAAAACACTTTATGGTTATTTCTCTAATACCATTAAAGCGCTCGAAGATAAATATTTAAAAAACTATGACTTCAAAAGTGATTTTTCACGAGAAGAAATTGATAATCTTGATTATTGGTTAGAGGAAACTTTAGATGACCCAGATGAAATTTGGATGAACTCTGAAACATTTGATGATTTGGTCGTTTATACTTTAGTTAAAGAAATTCAAGACGGAGATGATGTTTTTAATTATGTCGCTGTGGTTTATTTAAACTCAGAAGAAAATTACCCGACTTTTGTTTTCCTTCATTTTGCTACTGTCGATTCGGATTTGACTGAAGTTTTTCGTGAAAAAGAAATTATTTATCATAGCAAATTAGAATCTGTACAGTTTGCGGCCCTTGAAGGTGACTCTTTATTAGAAGGGGATTACTTAGCCATAGGTCTTTTAGAATCGATGATTAAACTACGTTCTGATAAAGATATCCCCACGGATAAATTTAAAGAATACGCTGAATTTCGCGATGAAACTATTAATGATCCCGACGAGATTTGGCGTCAAGTCAGCTCGGAAGGCAACATACTCGTTAATTTTATCAAAGAGATCAGTGAACATAATGAAAAAGATCTTCACTATGTTGTCGTGACCGAGGAAGAGCCTGAAACGCAAGTCCATTCACTTTTATTTTCGTTTCCCACCGCAGATATGAATTTATTAGAGCGTTATCGTCAGGGAGAAAATCTAGAGGCTGAAGAGGTCTCTACGGAAAGTTCGCATTAATAAAAAAAGCCTGCAGGGGAATGCAGGCTTTTTTGGGTAACAATCAATTTACAATTTGAAACTAGAAACAAAAAGCTTGAAAGTAAGCTGAGTAATTGGCTTGTGACCATCCAGACGTGCTAACACCGTTTAATGGATGTAAAGCTTGAAGAC